>CAZJFK010000001.1:0-1015 GCA_964545515.1 uncultured Candidatus Saccharibacteria bacterium
CGTCCAGAATACCAGACCACATGGCCGTCTGATCGCCACGAGCATTCAGATAGGTCATTGTACGCTCATCAAGACTAACCCGCTGCACACCATCCGTCTTGCGACGAATCGCGAGCGTTGCACCCTCAAGTGAACTGATGCGACCATCCCAGCCAGCTTCGGAAAGCTCGCCAGTCTGCACGCAACCGCGGACATCGGCTTTACCGAGCAAATCACACCCATCGGTGTCTTTGCTGGCACCTTCGGTGAGATTCTTGAGCGAATCCGGCAGGTTGTTTACGTCCTTGACGTAAAACACCGTCGAATCAGCGTAATACCGAGCGGCGTCTTTGTCGTTTTGCCATGTCGCCGGGAAATACATCACCAGCGACACCACGAGGCCAATAAGCGAAACAACAACGCCGATTTTTGCAAACAAATCGATGCCGTTGTCATCCAGCCAATCTGCGGCACAGATGACCATCGACCCCAAAAATCCAATGGCAATATAAAGCCACAGGAGTGCACCGCCCATAAAGAACGAGGCCTTGGCATCGAGGATAATGCTATACACCCAGGAATAACCGTTAGGCGCCGGGATAAAATCGTTTGTCCCCCATACATATAGCAGGCCGAGCAAAACAGGAATCCACAGCCACCACAAAGCGAGCCACAGAATCCGCCTACCGACAGGATTACGGTTCAACTGTCCTCCTCATAAAAAGAACCTGCGGGTTGGCCGCAAGGAAAAGAGGGTACTTTTCAATTGTATATTATAGCATAAAAGTATATATAATTCAATATAGTGTGCTATAATTAGCACATATGAAAATAATCCTAGCCCAGGGTAATCCTGGTGAAAAATTTGCCACCACCCGCCACAACGTAGGTTTTATGGCACTAGATTTCTATGCCGAAGGGCACAAACTAGAATTTCAGGCCAAACCCAAGTTCGAAGCATATATCGCCGAGGATAGTGAGGGCGACGAAAAAGTACTGCTAGTAAAACCCACTACGTTCTACAACGACACTGGTC
>CAZJFK010000001.1:1025-42622 GCA_964545515.1 uncultured Candidatus Saccharibacteria bacterium
GGTCGGTGTGCAATTAATTTGCTCAATTTTTACAAAGAATCTACCGATAATCTACTGGTCATCCACGACGAAACTGCACTGCCATTTGGTACACTACGTACTCGCAGCAAGGGTAGTGACGCTGGCAACAATGGTATTAAATCACTCAACAGCCACCTAGGCGAAAACTACGCCCGTATAAGGGTGGGCACGGCCACCGACCTACTGACACAGGCGGGGTCATATGATTTTGTCTTGTCGAAATTTAATCGCGAAGAGTCTGACAAACTCCAAGCCGATATACTACCAAAAGTAGGCGAGCTAATCAATGATTTTATCAACGGAAATCATCAAACAACTAGTCATAAGCTATAGACATATTGCCGTATAGTGATATTGCTTTTTTGTATATAATATGCTATAATCTAAGCATACTATCGCTCATGTATTCAGGGGCGAGAGTCGCTCCTACATGTGCAAGTGGAAAGGGTGAATCATGGAGATCCTAGGAATCTTGTTCTTCGTAATTGCCATCATGGCAGTCCTTTTCGGAATCTTCTTGTTGATAGACGAAGGGATTGAAGGCCTCCTTGTCATAATGGCAGGTGTTGGGTTCTTCTTCATGGGTATTGGCATTATGAACTCTGCCGGTGAGTCGTACCAAACTGAAGTCCAACAAGCGGCCGATCATCAAGGCATCGAGGTGACGGCCAATTACATGGGTGATAACATCGCCACCAAATCACCGTGCAAGATCGGTCTCGATCTGCAAAACGGCGAGCTGGTGATGCATGGCACCAACAATGTCGTCACCAAAGACAAGCTCGAATCCATCTGCGCAACCTTGGCTAACTAGCCAAAAAGCCTCACTGCAAAGTGAGGCTTTAAATATTGTCTGAATTATTTGGCTGATTTTGCTGAGACGGAACGTTCCAAAACACTCGATACGACCGCGGCTACGATAAATACAAGCCCTAGTGAGCCAGTAAACCATTCTGTCGGCTCGATACCGTATAGTTTGACAATCATGACCACACCTAGCGCTAGGATAGCCCAGTGAGCGCCGTGTTCCAGATATTTATATTTAGCCAGAGTGCCTCTACGTACTAAATAGACCGTCATAGAGCGTACCCAGATAGCACCAGCGCCAAGTCCAGCTATGATCAGCAGGACGCTCGTAGTGATGGCAAATGCACCTATGACACCGTCGAAACTAAACGAAGCATCAAGCACCTGCAGGTACATAAACGAAGCAAAAGCCGCCATACCGACAAGTTGTTTGCCGCTGTTTTTGTTCTTTTTTTCAAACAATACCGACACACCGTCCAGTGCAGCGTGCAGCAATATACCAAGCAAACTAGCGATAGCTATCGAACGACGCAAATCCGGCTCACTAGGGTCGGCCGTGAAATATAGCGCGACAGCTACGACCAACATGACGGCAATCTTGATAAACTGCACACGACCAACAACTGCCAGTGTATGTTCGATGCGCTTCAACCAATGAACATCCTTCTCGCGATCTACGAAATAGCCAAGTCCAATCATGACTAGGAACGTACCACCAAAGGCATTAATAAGCGGCTCAGCATGATGTAACTCAGCGGAATATAAATCAGGCTTACGAAACGCCAAATTCACTACTTCCGACATATTCAACCCAGTCGTAATAGCCACTATGACCACTGGTAATATGAATCTAACTACAAAGACTGCGATAAATATACCGACAGTCAAAAACATAGTCTGCCAATACGGGCTGAGTTTGACTAAAATCTTGCTGTTAACGACAGCATTGTCGAAGCTAAATGTGACTTCAAGTATAACTAGCACCACATAGAGCCAGAGAGCGCTGATACCTCCCTCAAACAGCACGACAGCCGCTAAGGCAAGAGTAATAAAAGCCGAAACTCCAAAGATTCGCAGAGGATGATTTTTGTGCATTAATGTAATTATACACCAAACGGTTGTCTCGTAAATTTAAAACCCGATCATAAATGATCGGGTCATAGGAAAGCGTGAAGTCATTGCGTTCCCGAAACTAGACTAGTTTCGATTTGCTCCAAAACGGACGAAACATCCGAAAGTCCGGAGTGTTGTCGGGGTCACGCCTCGTGATGAGAAAAACGAGACCAAAGACTACCATGCCCAAGGCTACGACACCCATGAGTCCTGCGAACAGAACCGACGTATCCGTCATGCCTTTGGCGGCAATGATCAGATAAGCGACCCAAGCAGCAACAGCGCCGGTCACGATGCCAACAGCACCAGTAACCTGACTGCCAGTAGGCTTCACGCGGCTCAGGAACTGCCTGACACGGCCAGGTGAATCAAGCTGTGAATCGGAATTCATACCGATTTCTCCTATGTTTGGGGTTCCGTGGAACCATGTTTGCTTGTGCAGATTGGATTAATCAGCACACGATGTAATTATACCATAAAAAGCTTGATTATACAAAATTAACGTCATTTAGGAAACCAAAAGGCGCTAGGTAAGGGTGGGCATCACCTAGCGCCATTTGGCCCTTCAACCCACCCAATTTAGGGGGATACACGAGTGAACGCATATCTTTAGCGTGACCCACCTCACAACTATGGAGGTCCGCTGGTTAAAGGGGTTAGTATGGATGTAATCGTTGTCAAGCCCGAGGGCTAGTTCAAAAAAGTGGAGGGTAGATACTTTAGAGAATGATTAACATCCAACCTAACATAAGTTAGAATAGGGGGTATAAGGTGCGATTGGATGACCCAAAGGCCATCAACCATGTAGCATTGTATCACGTATTTGACATAGTGTCAATACTTTTTATCACTTTTTTATATGAAAATCAACGAAATTCGACCCCAAGACAACAAATTCTTACAGATTATATCTGATATTGTGCTTATGCCTACTAAATTGTATTATATAGGTACTTTGCCACAAAAACGCCTACCAACCGTAGCTATAGTAGGAACTCGCAAACCAACCGCCTACGGCAAAGAAGTCACCAGCAAGCTAGCTAGCAGCTTGGCCAGCCGGGGAGTAGTGATAGTAAGCGGCCTAGCCCTAGGGGTTGACGCTATCGCTCATCGCGCAGCGCTCGACACCGGCGGCACCACCATAGCCGTACAGGCAAACGGCCTATCCAAGATATATCCTCGATCCAACGAAATGCTTGGGCGAGCAATTATCGAAAAGGGTGGTGCAATTATCAGCGAATACGAGCCCAATATGCCGGCTATGGCACATCAATTCCTAGAGCGTAATCGCATAGTTAGCGGGCTCGCCGACGCTATTATCATCACCGAAGCCGCCATCAAAAGTGGCACTATGAGCACCGCCAGCCACGCTCTGGCGCAGGGCAAAGAAGTCTTCGTGGTACCGGGCAACATTACCAGCCCCATGTCAGCGGGATGCAACGAACTAATCAAACAAGGCGCCCAACCCATAACCTCAGCCGAAGACGTTTTACAAGTCATCGCACCCAACCTGAAATCTGGCCAGATAAAATTAGCCCTAGGAGACAACGAAGCTCAATCCAAAATCCTACAATTAATATCTAGCGGCATGCGTGACGGTGATGAAATACGCACTACCTGCAAAATCCCAACAAATGATTTTTTGGCAGAACTAACACTACTAGAAATCAACGGCTCAATTCGCAATATAGGCGCCAATCAGTGGGTCCTAAGTTAGTATTGTATTTATATTAATATGATGTTATAAAAATACCAACGTCGCCAAACAATAAGCGACACGAACCTTGGAGTAATCATGAGCATGAGTCATATCCGCAACTACTTTATCGCCGATAAGGTTATTAGCACGGTACCCGCATCGCACGATCTCGATGGCCCCACTAGACTATATATACGTATTGAGGCGCTACCCGAAGTGGCGAGCGTGGCCCCACCAAGCTTTGACAATTACGGATTTGATTCAACCATAGACGAACATGGAGATTTTGTTTGGTGGTATGGTGTCGACAAAAACCGCGACTACACCTGGGATGAAGTCGACGCCGCAATTGCCAAGGCTACCAATGATTTCCTAAAATTCGCAACCGGCGTAACTTACTGACGCATTGATGCCGCCTAATTAGGCGGCATTTTACTTGGATACTTGACAATACCAGTTATTTACATAAAATAAAGCATTGTGTCATTATAGACAGACGAAGCATACGCAATAAAAATATGACGAAAAATTTAGTTATAGTAGAGTCACCAGCAAAAGCCAAGACTATCGAGAAATACCTTGGTAGTGATTTTCATGTGCTTTCG
Source organism: uncultured Candidatus Saccharibacteria bacterium (assembly GCA_964545515.1). GTDB lineage: Bacteria > Patescibacteriota > Saccharimonadia > Saccharimonadales > Saccharimonadaceae > UBA2112. The sequence continues at coordinate 5,271 of CAZJFK010000001.1, forward strand.
AGCGTGGGTCATATCCGTAGTATCCCTAAAAAAACTAGCAATGGTAAACCACCGATTGATATAGAAAACGGCTTTGAAACTCAATACGAAGTCGATCCCGAAAAGAAAAAAGTTGCCGCCGAACTACGTAAAGCCGTCAAAGAATCTAACGAAGTCTGGCTAGCAACCGATGAAGACCGCGAAGGAGAGGCCATTGCTTGGCATTTATGTGAAGTATTGAAGCTCGACCCTAAGACTACCAAGCGAATTGTATTCCATGAGATAACCAAAGACGCCATCACCGAAGCTGTCAAAACTCCACGCACAGTCGATATGGATCTCGTAGAGGCCCAGCAAGCTCGCCAGATTCTCGACCGTATTGTAGGGTTTGAACTCAGCCCAGTAGTTTGGCAAAAAGTCCCCGGCGGCAAATCTGCCGGTCGCGTACAGTCACCAGCCGTACGTCTATTAGTCGAGCGTGAGCGCGAAATTACGGCCTTTGAAGGCTCTTCAAAATTCAAAGTCACCGCAGTATTTAGCCACGCTGGCGAAGATTTCAAGGCTGAACTACCTAAAAAGTTTGACACTGAAGAGGCCGCTCGTAAATTCCTAGAAAGCCTAGCAGACGCGACATTTACCGTGGCCGACGTCACTAAATCTCCTGGCACACGCAACCCCGGTGCGCCATTTACCACCAGTACCTTACAGCAGGAAGCCAACAGCCGCCTAGGTTTTGGCTCCAAAGCTACCATGGCCAGCGCTCAAAAGCTGTACCAAGAGGGTAAAATCACCTATATGCGTACCGACAGCGTCAATCTATCGGGTCTCGCAATTGCCAGCGCCAAAGATTTCATCACTAGTGAATACGGAGCCGAATATAGCCAAGTTCGCCAGTTCAAGACAAAAGCCTCAGGTGCCCAAGAGGCCCACGAAGCTATTCGCCCAACCAACATGGCGCTAGTCAAAGGCAGTAGCAATGAATATGATCAAAAACTATATAATCTAATCCGCACTCGTGCGCTAGCCAGCCAGATGACCCCTGCCAAACTAGAAAAAACCGTCATCACCATCAATATTAGCACCGCTAGTGAGAGCTTCGAAGCTAAGGGGGAGGTTGTGGTATTTGACGGATTTTTGAAGGTATACGGCGCCAACAAAAAAGAAGACGCCCTAATGCCAGCCCTAACCAGTGGCGACGAGCTAAGCGCCAGCGAAGTATCAGCCCGCGAGACATTTGCCAAACCACCAGCTCGCTACACCGAGGGTAGCCTAGTCAAAAAACTCGAAGACCTCGGTATCGGCCGACCATCGACCTACGCAACTATCATAAATACTATCCAGACTCGTGGATACGTAGAGCGCGGTGAGAGTGAAGGCAAAGAGCGCGACGTCGTGGTGCTAAGCCTAGTAAATGGCAACGTAGAGCGCGAAATCGTCCAAGAAAAAACCGGCTCCACCAAAGGCAAACTAGTACCGACACCTGCTGGCGAACTAATTGCCGACTTTTTGACCGATCATTTCACCCAAGTAGTTGATTACGATTTCACCGCCAAGGTCGAGGAACAATTCGACCAAATCGCCGACAGTAAACTGGCGCGAAACGCTATGCTCAAAGCCTTTTACACACCATTTCACGACCTAATCATGCAATCTGGTGGTATCGACCGCAGCAAAGTAGGCGCGTCACGCGAAGTTGGCCTAGATCCCAAAACCCAAAAACCTATTATCGCTAGATTTGGCCGCTACGGACCCATGCTGCAGCTAGGTAGCACCGATGGCGATGAAAAACCACAATTCGCCCCAATGCCCAAAAACGCCAAAATCGAAACTATTACCCTCGAAGAAGCTCTTCAAGCATTCAAATTACCACGCGTAGTAGGTGAAACCGCCGATGGCAAGGTAATTAAAGCCAATATCGGACGATTTGGGCCATATATCCAAGTCGATAAACTATTTGTCAGCATCAAACCCGAAGACCCGCATGATATTACACTAGAACGAGCACTCGAACTCTATGCCGCCAAGCTACAAGCCGAAGCCGAAAAAAATATCGCTGACTTTGGCGATGGGATTAAGGTGCTAAATGGACGTTTCGGTCCCTATATCACCGACGGCAAAAAGAACGCCAAGATACCTAAAGACACCGATCCAAAATCTATCACGCACGAAGAAGCCAAAAAGATGATCGCCGAAGCGCCAGCCGCCAAAAAGCGTTTTGTCCGTCGCAAGAAATAATGGCGTATCATTGACTTTTATAGTGTAATATACTATAACTACAATATTGGCTTTGTCAGAAATACTGACAATCAACTCTCGAGAGGAGCAGCCATGCAAACGGATCAATTAATTATTCTCACGCGTGACGGCACGTTCATCGGACTCACCGACAACCCAAGTGCCGCTCAGCGCTGGCTCGAAAAGTGTGAAGAGGACGCCGCCTACGGTGGCTTCATCTCCTCGAGGTGCAAGGCAGAACCATGGACTATCTCACACACCTACGAGGAAATCTTGGCAGCTCCGGATCGACACGAAGCCGAGAAAGAGGCAAGGCGAGTACAAGCAATGCTTGACAGCTTGTCGCCAGAGGTTCGTGCCATCATGAACGCGCGAGAACGTCCACAGTCCTAACCGCCCACGAGAACCGCCTCGAGTCCGCTACACGGCAGACTCGGCAAGCGTCCTCGGGGCGGTTTTCAATTTAGCCCCGCGCAACGAAACAAAAAGCATACTCGAGGCCGCTCTGGTCGCCAAGAAGAGTGCTCATCGCCGCACCAAATGATTGTAAAAATTATCTATTGACATTTAGTGAGGCGGGTATATGATTAATCTTGACTAGCTCAGCTGCTACGGTAGACTAGGCTGGTACTTTTCAAAGAAAAGAGGTGATTAAGATGCGCGCTGTTCTCGTTTTCCTGGGAGCTGCTCTGTTCGTCCTCGGCGTTGTTGGCGTCGTCGGCGTTCTGGCCCCGGTCGTGGCTGCCCTCAGCCTGGCTTCGCTCGGCGCTTGGACCCCCTGGGGTGTTCTGGTCGTCAGCGGCGTTCTCGGTGTTCTCGGTGCCACCCTGGCTCTCGACGCCTGATCCGCATAAGCGACCAGTAGGTCGCGTTCACCTCGCGCATTGCGCGAATATGCCACTTCTACGGGAAGTGGCATTTAAATTTCATACCAAATAATAACATTAGCATAATAAAAGTCTCATATAACTATTTACACATAGCGTCCACTTCGTGCTATAATCAATAAAAGTAAACGAAATGTTTGACATTATAAAAAATATGTTTTATAATTCAAACAAGAACATAATATTAAATATTTCTATAAACTGTGGTGTGGCAGAGAGGAATACCCAAAATGAGCCAGGTAGCAGGCGAGAAAAATACGGAGTCAACAGTAGTCGACGTAAATGGTACGATTGACGCAGTTTTAGGGGCGATTGATCAGGAACGAGAAAAAGAAATAATTACTAGGCGTTTCGGACTATACGAACGACGTGAAACGCTCGAGCAAATAGGTGAATTACTCGGCATCACACGCGAGCGTGTCCGCCAGCTTGAAAAAGCAATCCTAATCCGACTCAAAGTCGCAAGCGAAGAGGGCAAAATTCCAGCCGTCCAAAACATCGAAAAAGAAATGGTGCGTCACCTCAGTGAAATGGGTCGACTAGCTACGGTCAACGACCTTACAACAGCACTATTAGGCTCAAACGCAAACCCTGTCAGCAAAGCACGTATCGCTTTTCTAGCCATCCTAGCCCCCAAGCTAATATATGTAGACGAAAACGACAACTATAAAGCAGCTGTTGCTATATCCGACTACGGTGACGAGAGAAAAATTCGTTCACTAATCGACGCTGTCGTAACAGCGGTTAAAAAACACGGTGAACCACTGACAATCGAACAACTTCATGGTCTGCTAGACCATGAACACCCATCACATGTCCAGGCCCTAGCTAGTGCTAGCAAGCACCTAAGTAACCTCAAAGACATGTGGGGTCTCAACAAATGGCCGACCGTTAATCCAAAGAATATTCGTGACAAAATTTACGTTATCCTAGCCGAAAACGGCAACCCAATGCATTTTAGCGAAATCGCCGACACTATCAAGGAAAGCGATTTTAGCCGCAAAAACGTCACCACTCAGGCTATCCACAACGAACTAATCAAAGATAAGCGATTTATCTTGATTGGTCGTGGAATCTACGCCCTAGACAGCTGGGGATATAGCAAGGGTACCGTGGCTGACACAATTTCTGATATCTTGCGCAAGAGCAAAGAACCTCTACACCGCGACGAAATCGTCAAACGTGTACTAAAAAGCCGCCAAGTCAAAGAAACTACTATCTTGCTCAACCTACAAAGCAAGCCACAATTCAAACGTGTAGCCAAAGCAACTTACACTCTAGTAGACGAAAAATAGTCACAAAACATACAAAATATACACGGTTCCGGCCGTGTATATTTGTTTTTTACACATTTTTATGATATAATAGAACTATTATTAGCTTAGCCTTTTCCTTGCATACAGAGGCGAGAGGTGGGATAATCAAAGAGTATATATGGAAGTAATTTCGTGGGCCATAAACGAACTCCTAAAATGGTATATTTGGGTGCCTATTGTACTGGTACTGGCTTATTTGACTTGGCGAAATTACAAACAGATTGAATCGGTTAGGGCAGTAGAAAGCACTCTATTAGTCCTAGAAATACCCAAAGCCAATGACAAAAGTGAGCTAGCAGCCGAACAACTCTTTGCGAGCTTGCACGGAATCCTACGTGACCGCGAAGAATTAAAGCAAAATGGGGGAGTGCAAGAGCACCTAAGCTTTGAAATCGCCAGTGTTAGCGGGCAAATTCGCTTTTACGTATGGGTGCCAACAACTCTGCGTAGTTTTGTCGAAGGCCAGATATACGCCCAGTATCCATCGGTGCAGATTCACGAAGCCGAAGAGGATTACGTCGCTCACGAGCGCGATCATGCGGTCACTTATACTAGTGAAATAGTCCTGACCGACAGTGAATTTTTGCCAATCAAGTCGTTCCAAAGCTTCGAAGTCGACCCACTAGCCGGAATCACCGGTACACTTGCCAAACTCGAAACCACTGGCGAAGAGCTATGGATTCAAATCCTCGTCCGACCAATTGCCGACGATTGGCACAAAGCATCAGACAAATGGATCAAACGCGTCAAAGCCGGTAAGTCAACCACTATGCTATCAGGGGGTGGCCTCGATCTGAGGTGGTTCCTGGGACTACTCGAAGCCCTATGGCGTCCACCTGAAACAGGTGCTGGTGGCGAATCTAAGACAACTGTCTATCAGCCGTCAGACCGCGACAAAACTCGTATCGCCGAAGCCGAAAAAAAGGCAACTAAGCTAGGTTACCAGACCAAAATACGCCTAGCGTACCTTGGTGAGAGTCAAACCAATGCCAAACTCCAGATGCAGGCCCTGGTGGGTACATTCAAACAATTCAACAGCACCAATCTCAATGGCTTCAAGATATCTAACGCCAGTTTCCAAAAAGACGACCTCGAAAAATATCGCGCTAGGCTGTTCAACGACAAAGGCTACCTACTCAATATCGAAGAAGTTGCCAGCGTGTTCCATTTGCCACACACCAACGTAGAGACACCAAATATCGTTTGGGCTAGTAGCAAGACAGCCGAGCCACCAGCTAAATTACCGATCGTCACCGGCGATCCAGTCACTGATAGCGAAATCAGCGCCTTTGGGCTGACTAATTTCCGCGGTATCAATCACCAATTCGGTATGCTGCGCGGCGACCGTTCTAGGCACGTCTACATAATAGGGCAGACGGGTGCCGGTAAGTCCGGTACGCTAGAACTTTTGGCTCTCAGCGACATATTCCACAATCAAGGCTACGCTATTATTGACCCACACGGCGATTTCGCCATGGATAATATGCGATTTATTCCTGAATCGCGTATCAAAGACGTAGTGTATTTCAACCCATCTGACACCGCACACCCGCTTGGATTCAACCCTCTTGAAGTGACCGATCCCAACATGAAAAGTAACATCAGCTCCGAGGTTATCGGCGTACTGGAGCGCATGTTTAGCAACAGCTGGGGACCGCGACTAGAATATATTTTGCGGTACACAATTCTAGCACTACTCGATAGGCCCGAGACCACTATGCTCGACATCACTCGAATGCTCACCGACAAAGCTTTTCGCAAAGAAACCTTGTCGTATTGTCGCGACACAGTGGTGCTGCAATTTTGGAATTCAGAATTCAACACCTGGACCGAAAAATTCCAAAACGAAGCTATCGCACCAATTCTAAACAAAGTTGGCGCCTTTACCGCCAATCCAGTAATCCGTAATATTATCGGTCAGCCCAAATCAACATTTAATATCCGCGAGATTATGGACGACGGCAAAATCCTGATCGTCAACCTGTCCAAAGGTCTACTGGGCGAAGATAATTCCAGCGTACTCGGAGCGTTCTTAGTCACCAAAATCCAGCTAGCCGCCATGAGTCGTAGCGATATTCCAAACATCGAAGACCGCCGACCATTCTATCTATACGTCGACGAGTTCCAAAACTTCGCCACCGATTCGTTTGCGACAATTCTATCCGAGGCTCGTAAATATGGGCTCAATCTAACAGTAGCCAATCAGTATATTTCACAGATGAGCGAAACCGTCCGCGACGCCGTATTTGGTAACGTCGGTACTATGATTAGCTTCCGCGTATCGGCCGACGATAGTCCAATTCTAGCCAAACAGTTTGAGCCGCAATTTGAGGCCGGTGATTTGCTACAAATGCACAACCGAAACTTCATCATCAATATGGTAATCAAGGGCGAAAAAGCACCGGCATTTAGCGCCAGAACATTACAGCTACCAAATTCACCAGCCGATCATTCCAAGCAAATTATCGAAAACACTCGTAATGTATACAGCCGCAAACGCGAAGACGTCGAGCGGTCAATTAATGATCTGATCCAGCCGCCAGACCATCTAATGCGCAAAGGCCCAGGCAATCCAAAAGCCACGACGCCAGCCATGGACAAGCAATGGCCAGTCGATAGTGGCGCCCAAGCAGTGGTCGCTACACCGCCACCACTCAGTGAACCCGGTAAACCCAATAAGCTGAAATTTATAGTCGACACCCCAGAGGGCGAAGTCGTAGCCGCCAAAAACGATATCAAAATCGAGGAAAACGTTGCTCACGATATTGATGCTCCTAAAAAGGGCGGGGTATTGCCAGCTGCTAGTGACACGACTACTGGTCTAATGCGAGTTGATCACAAAACCAAACCAGAATCCATAGCAGCCAAAGAAGACAAGGCAACCGAAGACGAAAAACCCAAGCGTAAACGACGCGCTAGGCGCAAAAAATCTACAAGTGCAGACGACAAGTCGGCCGAAGAAAAAGTAAGTGAAAAGGCGAGTGAAAAGCCAAAAGCCGAAGCAAAAGAACCAACTGAACCCAAGCCAAAAATCGAAAAAGCCACCAAGTCTGACGAAAAACCAGCACCCACCCATCATGATCACGTAGCGACCGCAGCCGCCCATAAAGAGCCCCAGCAACCCACTACCGCGCCTACTCCGGCACCGGTAGCACATAGCAGCAATCGCACCACCGCTGCCCACACTACACACGCACACGAAGCCACGACGCCAAAAGCCAAACCGGCGCCCAAAAAACCCGACGACGGTTCACTCGGCTATCTCAAAATCCGCTAATATAAATAAATCTATACTAGTATAACATTTAATGTCCTTGACCATAGGCCAGCTCTATTCAACACCTTGCTTCACTCTATCACCAAGAGGCAATACCCAGCGACGCAGTATCGAACAAAAATAGAACATTAGACATTCTGAACATTAACAGGGGTAACCCCTGTTAATTAAGCCTGGGTGGCAAATATGGCGATTTACGACGAAATCAGCAAAACACACAAACTAGGCCATGGCCATACATGGCGGAAATTATGTGCAGACAAGGCAGGGGAAATATAAATTAAAAGTACATGACGGTAAACCCAAAAACCAGACACGCAAACACAGCAAAAGAGCGTATCAGCAATCATGATTCGTATATATATTTAACGTCGCACAATATACCTTTTACGACATTAAAGATATAACCATAGGATGATTCATCACACCCTTACACATACTCCCGATAGGGGTGTATCGACGCATTTAGTTTACATTCGTCACACTAACTATATCTTTTACTTGTATATATACCTATGTGATTCCCGTATGTCACGGCCTGTATCATATACCGCATTGTGAGACCCCGAGCTTCAGGTATGTCGCAATATTTACCGCGTTTTGTTGTGTCATTTGACATTTACTTTTTCCACAGGTCTAGTATGTTTTATTCCCCCACTTACCTGCTCGTTTACCCTACTATTTGCTTTTTTGTTATTTGTATATTTTAATATAGTTTTTTGAGATATTTCATTAATTAGAACAAAAATAGAACATAACAAGGGGAGCGAAAATAGTGTCTCTTATTTTCACTAGCCCCATCCTCTATTTGTAGTAAGCTTCGCCCGACACCCTAATGTCTATGTATCCAGGTTTTAGGTGATGGGACGACAGATAATCTATGGTGCGACGCAAATCCTCTACCTGCTCCCCCACCGGCCTGTCTAGCGACAACTTGATGTAATACTTGTGACCAGATATCTCGGCATTAATCTGATGCGTCAGACCTGTCGGTATAATAAGCTTCGTGATATTGATATTATTTAGGGTAGCTTGATTAACCAGCCGACCAATGAACGACAAAAATGTAGAACTAGTCACCATATTACTAGTTATTTCAGGTATACCACTGCGGTCTTCGATTTTAACTAGCGGCTGATTAAAATAATCATGCTGAAATATCACGCCGTCTTTGTCGACAAAATTGCTAGTCGAATTGATAATCCAGCTAGCCACTGGCTGTCGCAGAGTGACCTTGTAATCACCTTCTAGATAACCATTGTAGCCATCAATCAAACCAATACTCTTGATTTCAGGAAATTTAGCACTCATATAAATATGTAAATTATCGCTATTATTGAATTTAAACCTCTCAAACGGCCGATTCTTGTAATAATCATTAATCGCCGTTTCGTATTGTTCCACAGGTACACCAGATAGTGACTGCGAATTAATAACCTTGATATTTACGATGTATTGGGACATTAGATATATAATTATTATAGTAAATAACACAACACCTATGAATATCCTGCCTACCCTACGTCGTTGCTTGATGAGGTGATGAGTCTTAGTGCGACCACTAGCTAGGGCGGAATCAGCCGTCTTGGTAGCAGTCACAGTATGCGACAAGCTTGACGTAAACGTCCTATTAGATTGATACTTTCCCCTAGTATCGGTACCGTCGACCAAACCAGAAGATACGCCACTGCGTCTATTTGAGCGTCTTGATGGTTTACTACCTATTCCAAAAATCATATCTTGCCTACCACCGTAAATCAGCTACCTTCGATGGGCTGCTTTAACTATTATATCGGCCAAATCCTTGGCGGCGTTTGGGGTTGCCTGGGCGTGTAAATTACCGGCTAACTGCGACATTAATTTACTATCCGATAGAGTATTTCTGACAGTATTTAACAGTAGTTTAGGGTCAATTCCGTCTTCAAACACCGCTTCATCGACATTTATAATAGCGTCTTTTTCGGCATAGACTTTCGTGTGTTTAATTTGCCATATCAAACGTTGGCTTGGCACTAATATCGTAGGCTTGGCCATAGCCGCAAGTTCGAGTATCATCGTAGCCCCCGCGCGCGACACTACTAAATCTGCTGCGCCAATAAATTCGCTAAGTTCACGAGGCGTAACAAATGCCTCAACTCTTAGGCGTTTGTCGGCTGGCTGGTGGTCTTTGATTTCATCATACTGACTACTACCAGTTACTAGCATGATATCTGTTATATCCATAAAATCATCGATGTTGTCCATAACATTATCATTAATAGGCTTGGCGCCCTGACCACCACCTACAAATAACGTGAGGGGTCGCGATTTAGAGAATCCAAGAGATAACTTCAATCTAGTTTGTTCCGACAAGCTTAACTTTTTGTAATAAGACTCAATAGGAATGCCAACATATCTAGATTTCGATTCTGGATAATCATAATATTCTAACGGTACACCCGTGGTAATCATTGTAGCAAGCGGCGCCAGAATGCGATTCGTGAGCCCAGGATGTGCATCGCTGTCATGGATTACAATCGGTATACGTAGCACCCAAGCCGCTAGACCTATTGGTAGACATACGTAGCCACCTTTCAAAAAAACTACATTAGGTCGCCAAAAAAGCATTCGCGTAAAACTCTGCAAAAAGCCCAGTATTATCAATATAGCGTCTCTGAGATTTGGCAAGAGTATCGATGGCCTAAAAATATTCTGCAACTTACTGAGGTGACTATATCTACGGAATTTACCAGCCATTACTCGCTGAAAACGCACTCTACCCTCGAGATCGATTAAGATCTTATTTGCCTCGGAAGCAAAATGTGCGTCACACCAAAATCTAACATCAGCCTTGGGGTTATGGGCCAGAATCTCATGCAGGACGGCGGCGACCGGCGTCACGTGTCCGCCCGACCCCCCGCCTGCGCTCAAAATTTTCATTACCATTACCTCTTAGTTTACTACTAAATCGAGTATAGCGCGACATTCGGTATGCGATGCCCAATATTCCCGCCATAAACACCATACTCGTGCCCCCAAAGCTCAGCAAAGGCAGGGTTATACCCGTCAGGGGTATAATATTGGTCATTGCACCGATATTCAAAAGAACGTGCGAACCGAACCACCCAAATATCCCGACGACAACTAGTTGCTCGGTCTTGTCGGCTAATCTATCAGAAGTTTTGACTAGCCTTATAAGCAACGCAAAATAAGCTACCAGTACACCAATCGTACCAATTAGGCCAAACGTTTCACCGATTATAGCAAAAACAGAATCGTTAATTGCCTCAGGTAGATATCCAGTAGCCTCAACACTATTGCCAATACCCACGCCAATTAACCCACCAGAACCGATGGCCATCAAGGCGTGTCGAATGTGATAATCCGAATCTTGATCAGCCGTAGCACTGCTACTGGCGCCGAAATACGTCATCACTCGCTGTATACGGTGTGGAGCAATTGCTATAAAGAGGACGATCAAAGCTATCGCCGCTGCAATCAAAACAGTTGTCGTCTTGGCATTGATACCTGCCACAATAAACTGGGCTGCCAAAATAGCAATCAATGTCAAGCCCGTACCCATGTCCTTTTGGATACCAAATATCACAGCCAAGGCGACTAGTACGATAATGCCTAGTGGTACTATTGTATCTTGTAAACTATTCACTAGGTCGTGTTTGATACGTGAGGCCAAGAAACTAGCCGAAAATAGCAATATACCGAACTTCAAAAACTCCGCAGGCTGAAAAGTACCAAAAGGCCCAACCACAAACCATCTACACGCACCGAGAGTACACTGTGCGGCACCGCTATGCATGATATTACCAAGCAGGACCAACAGTGCGCATAATATAAACCCTAATATTAATATATTAGTTGCTTGTTTTTTCCAAAAAATGAATGGCACAGTAGCCAGTGCAGCAAAAACACCGAGCGACAAAACCACACCCACGATCTGCTTTGTAAAGAAATAACTATGGCTATAATCAGCCCCGTAAGCAACATTCAGAACATTAGCTCGCTGCGGACCAATAGCGTACATAATAATCAATCCTAGCAGCATCAAGATGCCCATATAGAGAGCTATTTGGTAGTCAGGCCTGTGCTTGCGATGCAAGAGCGCGCCAGTGCCCTGCGCACTGGATTTACTACCACCCCAACTACTCATTAGAGTATGTGCCCTCCGGTTAGTGCAACCAGAACACCAAGTAGTGCCACACCGACGCCGACTAACCAAAAACGCATAGTAACCTTGGTCTCAGGCCAACCGATTGCCTCGAGGTGATGATGCACTGGGGCCGATATAAATATCTTGCGACCAAAGAATTTTTTGCTAAATATCTGCACCAAACTAGAACCAGCCTCGGCCACAAAAACAATACCGATTATGGGCAGTAAGAGCAACGAGTTAGTCATCATGGCTACGACACCCAAAGTCGTACCGAGGGCAAAACTACCGACGTCTCCCATAAAAAATCTAGCCGGGAAAACATTAAACCACAGATATGCTAGTAACGCTCCAACGACCGTAAAACAAAAACCACCAAGTAGAAAATTACCTTGCAAGACCGAAATAATACCAAAAGCCCCAAAAGCTATTGCCGACAAGCCACCCGCCAAGCCATCTAGTCCATCGCTTATATTGACTGCATTGCCCGTGGCAACCACTGCAAATGCAAATAACGGAATCATCCATAGCCCAATTACATAATCACCTAGGTACGGTATATGAACGCTGTTATAACCTAATTTAATAGCAAAGTACCATCCAAGACATAGCCCCAAAAACACAATCAAAGTGAATTTAACGCTAGACCGCATACCAGCTACACCGCTACCGTCACCCCTGACGTTGATAATGTCGTCTAATAAGCCCACAACGCCACCACCAATCAATGCTGCAAGCGGAAGCCAAGTCTGAGCCCTATCTAGATTAAAAAGTACCGTTACTATCGAAATAGTTAATATAGTAATTAACCCAGCCATAGTTGGTATATTGCGCTCAAACTTTTTCTTGTGTAAATGCGTAAATACTTTTAAAGCTTCGCCAGTAGTACTAGATGTGCGCTGTTTTTTCCAAAATTTATATTTGTACGCGAAATGCGTGTAAACAGGCGTCAGTACAATACCTAAAACAAACGCTAGGCATGCTATTAGGAGCGTCTGAATCATAGCGTCATTGAGATGGTCAATTGTAATCGGAACGTTTTGCATAATTTATCCTTTGGGTGTTACTTTAAGGTATCTAACTAGCCAATTTGATATGTCTGTAAATATTGGGGCAGCATCCCTGGCACCCTGTAGTGTCATATTTTTACCAGACAATCTCACCATAATCACATATCTAGCAGCATCATTACCGCCAAAACCTAGATACGTACCAATCGTTTCATCGAAAGTATACCTGCCGTTTATTATAGCCTGAGATGTACCTGTTTTACCACCCATCTCATACCCCGATGGATCAACCGCGCCATTATCGTGGCGATCAATTTCTAACATTTTTTTAATCTGTGCCGCAGTTGACGGCTTAATAACCCGCTCATTTGTAGCAGAGCTAGACTTTACTACGCGACCGTCGCTATTCATGATACCTTCGATTACCGTAGGGCTATGGTATATGCCACCATTTACAAGAGCGCCAAATGCCGATGCAACCTGCAACATCGTGACGTCCATACCCTGACCAAAAACCATATTTGAATACCTTACAGCATTGCCTTGCACGGTATCGGGACTAATCATAATACCAGGGTTTTCACCGGCTAATTCTACCCCTGTGTTTTGAGCTAAACGGAATTTATTATAGAAATAGTCATAAATAGTTTCACGAGCATTTTTAGTAATGTTTTTGCCATCGCCTATCTGACGAGCAATATCAATCATGCCAGTATTTAACGACCAAGTTAGGGCCGTCTGCATAGTTTGATAACCAAGCATGACACTTTTGTCGTAGTTATTAATAGTAGCATCATCAACCTGCGTGTATCCATAATTATAGAATTTGCTAGACGGAGTAATGACACCAAGATCAATACCAGTTGCTACCGTAAAAGACTTGATTACCGAACCAGCCTCGTAAGGATCAGAAATAATAGGATTCTGAAAAAGTGATGCTTCAGTCACCTGATTATACTTATTGGGATTATAATTTGGCAGACTCGCCATAGCATAGACCTTGCCTGTTTGAGGGTCCATTATTAATACGCTGCCCTTTTTGGCGCCAGTTCTTTTCATGCCCTTAGCGAGATACTTTTCAGCCGAAGATTGTATATTTCGATCAACCGTCAGGACGATATTTTCGCCATCGTGAGCAGGGACATTAATATTATCATTACCGATTGTTAGCGGAACGCCTGATATATCCGTTACTGTTTTTAGTAAGCCATTTTCACCAGTGAGTTTGGAATTAAACTGACCCTCGACACCATATTGACCCTCGCCCGAGCTGTTAACAAAGCCTAGCACTTGCGACGCCAGAGTGTTTTCAGGATAAACACGCTGAGTACCCTCCTGGAAACCTATGCCCTTAAAGCTATGCTTTTTAATCTGCTCAGCCTGAGTTCTGGTTAGCCCAGTACCTAATATCTGATATCTGGAATCTGGTGCATGAAGTAATTTATCTAAATTAGGGCGAAGTTTGTCTTTGGCTACCTGCGTCACAACTTTGACAATATCATCAGCATCAGACACGACAGCCGGATCGGCAAACATAGTGTATATTGACTGATTAATAACCATCGGTACCGGCTCACTGCCATCCATAGCATATATGAGGCCTCGCTTGGCCTGAATAACTAGCGGCTTAACCTGCTCCGCCTTAGACGCTACTACGTAATAATCGTGCTTTATAATCTGCAAATAAAATAAGCGCGCGGCTAGCCCAAAAACTAAAATAGTAAATATAACACCGAGATACCTGAGTCTAGTATTGTGTACGTCAGCCAATAGTTTCGCCATGAAACTATCCTACTTGATAAAGTTAGTCTTGTCAGGAGTCGTCATAGCTTTGGCGACATCAGACTTCTGAACATTTTCAAGCGCCGTAATACGAGCATTTTCCACTTCTAGGTCATTTTTCTGAACAGTCAATTGCGAGATTTGATCATCAATTTTCTGCGCAGCATAGTCATAGCTAGTAGCCCTAGTGGCCTGAGTCAGATATACAAGTCCAATAATAGTAACCATCAGAGCTACCAAAATTGTATGCATCACGGGGCCTAAACGGACAGCCGAAACATACGCAACCATATTTTGGTTACGGCTCCAGCGCTTGCTGTCGCTAGCTGAGGCAAAAGACTGCCGACGGCTGATGTACATTGCTTGTGGTGGTGTTTGGTATGTCATTGTGGTGGTTTCTCGTTTTTGTTTTTGTTTTCGCTTGGTAAGCTTACGCCGATCAACCAATGATTAACCGGCGTAAGCTGGCGAGTTACCTCGCCAGACCTACATTATTTAAATCGAACTACGACGCGCGTATCGATTGATTCATTGCGGATTGGTATGTGTACTGGCATGTGGTGCTGCCTCCTATTTGTTTTGTTTATATTTTCACTGCGATTCTCAGCTTGGCGCTTCGAGACCGCGGATTATTTGCATCTTCTAGCGAACCTAGAATCGGCTTTTTAGTTAGAACTCTGAGCTCTGCCTCATAACCAGAAGCTGTCTGTTCGGCGAAATATCGCTTCACTAGACGATCCTCCAAGCTATGAAAACTAATCACCCCTACTCTACCGCCCTTGCTAAGTAGCTTGGGTAGTAGCGGAAGCATTTGCTCGATTTGATCGAGTTCTTTGTTAACCGCTATACGCAGTGCCTGAAAGGTTCGCGTGGCTGGGTGCGTTTTGCCCCATTTTCCACGTATCTCTTGCTTAATTACGCTCGCGAGTTGATCTGTACTTACAAATGGCCGAGCGTGAACGATTGCAGTTGCAATACGTTTAGCCTGAGCCGGAGATTCCTCTCCATAGACCCGAATGATATATTCTATGTCATGTAGCGGATAGGTATTTACCAGCTTTTCAGCAGTAAAATCCTGACTACGATCCATACGCATATCTAGCGGACCACTATTTGTAAAAGAAAACCCTCGTTCAGCTTGGTCAAGCTGTGGTGATGACACCCCCAAATCAACCATTATATTGTCATACTTCCTGCCTTCTCCGATTAGCTGCATAGCAGCTGATACGAAGTCGGCTTGAAGTAGTCGCGCGCCCGAATCTGCAAATTTCTGCAAATGAGAAATCGCATAATCATCACGATCGACAAGTGTAGCACCTGACATATTACCAGTTATATCTATAAACGCACTCGCGTGGCCGCCATAACCCGCAGTCAAATCGAGATAAGTCTCGCCCCGACTAGGATTAAGCTGCGCCAAACAGGCGTCTAGTAGCACTGGTATATGTAGTTCATGTGGTGGATGTGCTTTAATACTCACTTCACTATATTACTACAATGAAGTCACCTAGGATATAAATCCTAGGGTTCGAGATCACCTAACTGATAGCAGAGCTATTTGTTTTTGATTGTGTTTGTTTTATTTTATAAGTTTCAGTAGCTAGATGTTACAGTGTAACTCATATTGCTACTGTTGAGAGACTTATGTGTTGTGAGGTGGAGTTTTTTGGGAGGTGTGTTTGTGAGGAATGTACTTCCGGTCTTTTTTCACTAATTGTGGTTCCGGTATCTTTCCACGCCCTACTACCAGATAGTTGATCTCGAGAGTTTCAAATTTTTAAAGTACGAACGGTCATCAATCTACTCGTCTACATCAGGTGCAACTATGCGCCAGTATTTACCAGCCCGGACAACCACTAAATCGCGGTTGATACCAGCATAGTCGAGCAAATGCTGTTCGACAGTGACCCTACCCTGTTTGACGTCCATCGACGCGCTTGTCTTGCCGCGTCGAAATTTAACGTTGAGGTCAGCTACTCTCTCGTCGAGAATACTACCCGTTAGCTCTGGCTCTACATCGTTATCCCATATTGACTGGGAATACATGTGTAGATATTTGCCAAATCCCCTAGTAATAACAACGCCAGACGAAAATTCATCCCGTAGCTCGGCCGGTATAGTCAACCGACGTTTATCGTCGAGCTTTCGTTCAAAATAATCTGTGCTGGACATCCTTATTTCCCCTGGGTGGAGTTTGATTGATTTTTTAAGTGTGGTTTTTTGTTTTTGTTTCCACTGACCTTATAGTACTACCCACAACTACCCACTTCAACCCCCATTTTTGATTTTTTATCTATAATATATCCTTTTATCCACAAAACTGTGGAAAACATTTTATAATATGCTATATATAGCGTGCTAGTCCAAATTACAGCACTACAAAATTAAAAGACACTCTTTGCAAGAGTGTCTAATGGCCTTTACGCCGGGAAAGCTGGCTGGCCCAACAGTGATGCATACGTACGAACTGCCGAATCAGACTTGGTTAGGGCATCAGAGGCATCCGCCCTATCTGCCCTGGCCTGCTCCAAAAGCTCCGAATACCGAGATTCAAACACACCGCGAACGTGTAGCGAAAACTCGTCGTCGTCTACCTCGCGACTAATCGAATATAATAGCGGATTATCAACGGCACTATAGCCACGAGTAAGCATGTCGGTAGATGCCGTCACGGTATCAAACCACCCTGGTCTCACACCGATAAAGAAGTTATCTACTACGCGAGTAACGTCCTTGTCGCCATCCTCGAGAGCCAAACGAACGCTACTGGACATCACAAGTTGATAAACATCATCGGTTGGATACACCAAGCGACCCTCGTTATGGGCCTTATCCCGCGTCCGCCCACGCCAGTTCTGCGATTCAGCAACCGCTAGCGATAATCCTATGCAGCCTACAAAGGCGGCCAACACCAATAATGCCGATCCCCGTACTCCTGGAAACAGCAGACAAACTCCAGTTATCAAGCACATATAAACAACACATGCCCCCATAGCCTCGGAAAGCCCCGCGTAGTCCGAAATTGGCCTATACGAAAACCTCTGCCAACGCGACGTAGCCGCAGGCACGTAACTACCATCACTCATAAAAGGCACTAGCCTCACCCTTTCGTAGATTAGACTTACTATCTATTTTAAAATAAATCTTCTATTTTGTAAAGTAGATGTCGTGCGTTACACGACTTTCAAAATATCCAATAGATTATCGTACCTAGTGACGTTATGGTCTGTATCGCCAACCTGCGACGGTAACTCGTGTCCGCTGGCAAGCACCCAATAGCCTATGGCGATGCTAGGCATGTCCTTAAAACTAACTGCCTTGTCATCAATTAGGACAAGTTTTTCATAGGTGCCCCCGCCATATTCCTTGGGCACCGTAAAACCCCCGTCATCTTGTAGCCATTTAGCAATTAGTTTACCCTTTTCTTTATGTTCAGTCACAATGTGACGCACATGATTAAACCCAGTAGCCGACAGCTTGAGTTTTTGCCATAGAGGGTCACCATAAGTTAATATCCCAAAATCTCGATTATTAAGCGTCAGCCATTCCAAAAACTCATCTGCACCGAGCAACAAAAAATTTAAATGTCTAGCCTCGCGTATAAAATCTTTTTCGAGTTTCTCCCAGTCACTAAGCCTACCCTCATCGTTCAGTGTCTCACGGACATACTGCGCTAAAAAAAGTGAATCACCACGTTGCTTGATTTCAAAATCAAGCTTTCGAACTTGTTCGCTTGATATTGTAGAGTATCTACTGGCGATTTCAACAAACACTTCCAGCAACTTATCAGAATCAACAAGTGTCCTATCGAAATCAACTACGAAGAAAGTATTATTTTTTGCGTCGCTCATATAGTTTGATTATAGCATTAGCGACAGCCCTAGAATCGTGTCGAATAAGAGTCCTCTCCGACGCAAGTGGATCGGCCTCACTACCACCAGTCCAGATACCCTTTGATAAAATATCTTCACCCACAGCCTCATAATGCACCCCATTGAGCCGTTCGGCGTCATACTGCACACTTTGTTCGCCAGCCTGGCTATATTTATCAAGTAATAATCGACTAGGCTGCTCGGTGTTATACAAAACCGCATCCAAAAACTCATAACCAGCCAGGCGCTCAATTTCACTCGCAAAATCGCTCACCTGATAACCTGTCGTCTGCCCTGGTTTGGTGACTAGATTACAAACATAAATTTTGTACGCATCGCTATCTCTCAAAGCCTCACCTATACCAGGGACGATTAAAGCCGGCGCCAAACTACCATATAAATTACCAGGTGCAATAACTACAATATCGGCTGATTGAATAGCCCTAAGAGCCCGCGGATTGGGCTCGGCATCTGGAACCAGCCTAAACTCGGGGCGCTCACTACCAAAATCAACTGTCGATATCAGATGTTCACCCTCTATTTCGTCGCCGTTATCAAGATTCATCACCAATTTAACACTAGTTAGTGTAATTGGCTCTACTACACCTTTAACGCCCAGCACCTCGCTAGCTAGCTCTACTCCGTCAGTGAAGCTACCAGTCATCTTTTCAACTGCCGATAGAAACAAATTACCAAAAGCGTGGCCCTTTAAACTACCCTCATCGAATCGATAATTGAACAAATCTCTTACTCGGGGAGACTCACTGAGTGCCACCAAACACTGGCGCACATCACCAGGCGGCAAAGCACCCAGTTCATCCCTAAGTATCCCAGTACTACCGCCATCGTCGGCCATATTTACAAGCGCGGCTAACTGACCGGTTCTCTTTTTGAGCGCACTAAGTAACATAAAACTACCCGTGCCTCCACCTATAACCGTAATCTTGTATTCCGTACGAGCAAATGGTTCTTTCATATATTCAGTATATCACCCTAATATCTAGTAGAATGGTTATATATGGCGAAATTTATATTGAGGCAATTGTGGCGAGCAATAATTTTTATTGCGGGTATTTTGACACTACGCTTGCTAATCGAAATAGCTTGGCCAGAATCGCGCACCAAATTTGGTATCTTTATGGCATCGGTGGCTATATATTGTCTGATGGCCTATATTGTCATCCCTGGCCTTTTTCGTATATACCACCTGATAATCGAACATGATCATATTCCGCTATATGCCACCTATGGCGACGGTTGGGCGTCCGATCCAGTCAATATCGCCATTGTCGCACGCGACAAGCGTCACCTGATCGCAGCTTTTACAGGTGCTGGTTGGTATCTAGCCGACCAAGGTGGTATCAAAAATAATCTCCATGAAATGTATTCAATACTATTTAACCGGCCCTATCCAAATGCTCCGGTCAGTTCTCTTTACCTATTTAATCGCCGACACGACATAGCATTTGAAATACCGACCAACGGCAAAATGAGTGCTCGCACACGACATCATGTACGATTTTGGCGGTTAGAACCACCGATTCTAGGCTTCAAAGACCGGGGCCATTTTAAATTTTGGAGCGAACGACTGAGGCATTGGATGCGTCAAGAAAATGAAATCTGGATAGGTGCCTCTACCGAAGATTTTAGGCCACTCGACATTCGATGGCGAACCGGCAGCCTCACCCACGGAGTCAGACATGATGCCCATAAAGAGAGGGATTTTATAGTAAAAACCCTAAAACAAGCCGACCACGTGTCTTCTACGAAATATAGCCGCGCAGGCAAGCCCTACACATTTCGCGGACAATCGTTCAAAACCAAATACACCACCGACGGTAGCCTAGAAGTTGTAACACTAAGATAAGACCTGTATATTGCCATATGCTCGCCAGTAGCATATTCTTGATATATGAATAAACATAAGAACTTTGGATTTACACTTGTAGAATTAGTTATCGTTGTAGTTGTCCTGGGTATACTTTTCGCCATCGTAACGGTGGTTTGGACAAACGTCATAAAATCATCAAATGATAAATCAAGAGCTGGGGATGTATCGAGCTGGATGTCAAATTTCCAAGTTTATCAGTCTAGATACGGCGGCTATCCAGAAATGCCTACCGGCAATACACCAAGTGGAGATGTCGTCCGCTGCCTAGGCAAGTTCACTAGTTTTAGTAGTAAATGCGGCCAATACACATCATCAACTGCTGGTCGTTATCTAGCTGCAAGTGGATCCAACACTCTCATTGCAAATGTTATCAAGGTTACTGGTAATAAATACATTGATAATTCGGGTAACGCCGTAAAGGATTCACTAGTTGGTCCAATTGTACGAATCTATCAAACTACATCTGGCTCAATCAAAACTATCACAGCTCAATACATAAACTTCTTCGAAAACGGATGCCCGTCATCAGACTACACCGACATCTCTTCAAGCTTGCCGTCAGCTATCTCTGGCGTATTAAATGGCATATCCGGCGTCAAAGTTTGCGCCCGCACCGATTCATTCACAATATAGTTAGAATCTATCGTCATTGTTATTAGACGGCGGTATGACCGGTGGTGCATTCACTGGCGGCTGTTGCTGTGGGTATTGTGGATTCTGAACTGGTGGCTGCTGATATCCAGGGTTAACAGGCGGCTGCAATGGTACGCCACTGGCAGGTGTAATAGTGGATTTCTTGGGTGATTTAAATTTCATCATAATCCCTACTACAATCCCAGATATCAATAGGATTGCTCCCAAAGCCGCCAATATAGCACCCATCGGTACGCTCTTGCCAGTATCCTCAGCCACAGCCCCGTCTGTTGGATAAACAATCTGATTACTTCCACTTAATTTAGCCGTAGCATAAGACCAATCATCAATAAATCGTTTATCACCCCATGAACCACTACCGAATCCCCAACCATGTATACCGCCCTTACTACTAGGGCAATCTCTGCCATCAATGACACTCGTCATCAACGCCTCGCTAGTAATAGGCAGTAGCTGCGTATCGTCCCAGCATAGGCCAGTAGTCGGAGCATTTTCGCCATTAAGCCTAGTCACCTCTATACCCCCTGTGCGACCCTCGACATCAGCTGCTACAAAATGAATCTCTGCCGCCTTGGTGATAACCACCTTGATACCAATCTTGCGGCCCCTGGGTATAATCTGACCCTGCCTATCTACCCCATCAAATGAGACGTGCTGTAAACCATCTTTCATATCTCGAACTACGCGATTAATAGTTACGTCATTTTGCCCGTCAAAACTACCGTCATTCTCGACATCTACCTTGATCTGATACTGTCCAATAAAGCCATGCAAAAAGAACGACACTACACCCGACTGCTGATCAGTTGCGGAATCTGGTTCAAAATGAAGCTCACTAATCTCTGGACTACCTATATTTGGGAGAATCCAATCACTATTGCCGTCCCAAGTCGTAGCTTTATCTGGCAAATCACCAGATGGCTCTTCGAAAAATAATTTAAAAATATCACCGCACTGGCCTAGTGCCGGCGAATAATCAGTATCTGATATTTGAGTGCTACGATAGACCGATGCACAATCTTGACCCTTGCGTATACCTATGCCATCAGCGGACAAAACAGATGCCACACCATTATAACCGAGCTCAGTAGCACGATACACATAACCATCCTCACTAACATAATAGTTAGTAAAGTCCCCCATAGAACTATGCGCACTAGTTTGATACATAGCATACCTATTCGTCCAGATTCTACCGTGCTGCTCCACCCCTTTACTGCTTTTGACATTAATCGTCCAAGTTAGAGCATATCTACCCCACTTTACTGTCGGATGTACCTCTGGATATAAACGAGCGTCACTCGGAGTTATTAGCTGCATTCGCCATATGCCGCTCTTGGTAGCTACCTGAGGCTTAAAACTACAACCTTGATTGATTTTGGTATCTATAGTTATAGTACACTTCTGCTGCTTGGCATCCGGACCCTCGATAGTGAGAGTTACCGGCTGTTTGGATCCGGCCACGGCATCAAGATTAGCTCTTATAAAACTAGCATCGATCGACTCACCACCCCTTACATATGCGTAAAATGTATTCTCTGCGTTAATATACTGCCTAGCATCAACCGTAAATGCGGCCGCTGGCTGGCCTATAAGCAGCGCTAGAGACCCGACTAAAAACGTTATGACAACAAATATACGCCCCATATAATAAGCATAACCACTATACGAGTAATTGTCTACTCTGAAACGATTACAGGGCCGTCTAAGCCGTCTTCACGGGCTTTATTGGCCCAAGTATCAGCAAGCTCATTACCCTCGTCACCTTCGTGACCCTTGACCCATATAAGCTTCGCCTGTGATTCCTTATAAAGTGGATAGAGCTCTTGAACGATGTCTAGATTCTTTATTGGGCCAGACTTTTTAGTCCAACCACGAGCTTCCCAGCCTGCCGCCCATTTGGTAAGTATATTAATCCAGAGTTCGCTATCAGAATATATCTCGCAAACCTTGCCGTCGGAATCACGAATTGCCTCACGTAGGGCCATGCCCTCCATGCGAATATTGGTTGTAATATCGGCTTTTTCGCCACCTATGATATAGGGTTTGCCATTTTTGATTACAGCAAAACCGCCCGGCCCAGGATTTGGACTGGCGCTGCCGTCAGTATAGTAAACATTCATTCTATTTATATTACCCTAACCTCAGGCCACAATCAAACAAGCTTAGCGGCAAGATTTTATATATTTAGCGAGGGCTTCCTGGGCATAGATAATACCATCAGCAATCATCTTGGTGCCATGCTCGGCAAAAAGCATAAAAGCCTCTACCTCTGGTCCAAGCATGCGTCCAGCAGCCCGCATCATATCGTCAAAAGCCTCGTCAGCTTCTTCGCCTTCTAAATCTATAGTTCGTTGATAAGCATTCAGCACAGCATGACCAGATTGAATAAACTGGGCTACGCCAAAAACCTTGCCTGCACCTTCTATGCCGTGTTTCAACATAATGCCTACATTATAACAGTAAATTAAAACTTGGCTAGATTTATTTACTCAATATACCGTGCAGGGCAAGCCTACCTAACACCTTTTTCCTAGATTCACCAAGCAAATGATGGTCGCCGCCCTCAATATCAATAGCGGTAGCCCCGGTTATGTCCTCAACTCTAATCGATGGCACTACTTTATCATCCAAACCACGTACTATATATAAATTCGTCGAACTACTGGCAATTTCGCCGTAGCGCGGCATTAAATTAATTGCATCAATACCCTGTAAGTAATCTTCAGTGACTACATAATTTGTGCCATTACCACGTGGCATCAGCCAATCACTATCGCCTGAACGACTAGCACCCCAGGCAACTAATTGCTTTTCTAGTGATTCTCGATTCATGCCCCATGGTGGATTAAATAACACCATGTCGCCCACCCTAGCTACATGTTCGTCGTCCATATATGCAACTACTCGCGAACCACCACACTTACCCAGTAGTATAATATCGCCCTCTAGATTATCCATGTAATCTTGCAAGACCCGAACATGCCATGCAATCGAACGCACGATACGATCGCCGCTAGGCTGCTCTTCATAGAATGGCAATATGTGATAGTTATAGTCAGGAAATTCCACCTGAATGTCAGTATATAACCCTCGCGCTTCTTTGCTCTCTGCGAAACCCGGATATGTTATAACGTGCCTATCGCTGTTCACTAGGTACTCCTTACAATTCGTCTATAGCAACGCGCTTCTGCTCAGTGGTATCGCGATCACGAATAGTCACATCATTACTCTCAAGTGAGTCAAAATCAACTACCACACAATGCGGCGTACCAATTTCGTCCTGGCGGCGGTAGCGTTTACCGATATTGCCATTATCATCCCACATGACATTACCGTGCTTTTTCTTCAAGATTTGGTAGACTTCGCGGGCTTTTTCTACAAGCTCTGGCTTGTTTTTGAGCAGTGGCGATACGCAATATTTCACAGGTGCTAGATGCTCTGGAAATTTCATAACGATACGCTTTTCGCCGTTTACTTCATCCTCGGTATATGCAGCAGATAGCACGGCCATAACGGCTCGCTCAACACCAAATGATGGCTCGATCACATGCGGCACAAACCTTGTATTTGTGCCTTTGATGGTATATTCCATACTCTTGCCAGAATTGTTTTGGATATTCATCAGGTCAAAATCAGTACGATAAGCAATACCTAATAACTCTTCTTTACCTATCGGAAAATCGTACTCAATATCAATCGTACGCTTGCTATAATGTGCCCTATCTTCGGCCGGAACCTCTAATTCGTGAACTTTATCCTGAGGCAAACCAAGCGCGTCCAGAAATGCATGCACGTCAGCTAACAACGCACTAAACGATTCTTCCCACTTATCTGGTTCAACAAAATACTCAATCTCCATTTGCTCAAACTCACGGCTACGAAACACGAAATCGCGCGGACTAATTTCATTGCGAAAAGCCTTGCCTTGTTGCGCCAACCCAAACGGCAAGTCAGGATAAAAACTATCAACGACGTTCTTGTAATTCGTGAAAATACCCTGAGCCGTTTCTGGGCGTAGATAGCTAACAGATGTTGCATCGGTTGAAGCTCCAACATGCGTAGTAAACATCATATTAAAAGTTCGTGATTTACTGAGTGGGTTTCCATCAGGGCTTTTGATACCGTTTTCAACTATAGCGGAATCCATCTGCTCCATCGTCATACCCTCGGGGTCAACTCCATTGTCCTTCAAGACATGGTCGGTACGAAAACGCCGATGGTTGACCGTATCCTCGCATAATGGATCGACAAACGTGTCCACATGACCACTCGCCTGCCAAACTTTTTGATTCATAAGTATCGCCGCATCAACACCATAAATATCATCGCGATCGTCGACGAACATCTTCCACCAAAGCTGCATAATATTACGCTTCAATGCTACACCTAGTGGACCATAATCCCATGTACCCGACAGGCCTCCATAAACATCTGAGCCAGGATAAATAAACCCTCGTCTTTTGGTTAAACTGACGATATTTTCAAGTGATTGATTCTTTTCTGTGTTTTTCGACATAATTATAAAATATTATATCATATACACTTCTATACGGCAGCCTGCGACCTAGCCAGATAGACACATTCAGCCAAAACCTGGTCTACTCCGCCTACTTTTGCAACGATATTTATCGGTTTCAAGGATATCAATCTTAGTAATTTAATATGATTAGCGGTGATGGAGCCGCTGCTATCTATGACCAGTGTCTTGATTGAACTATCATAACGATAAGTATGTTCGGAATCTAATCTATGGCCATCTGCGTCAAATCCCAGATTTAATTCATCACCCAAGATTTCCGCCACCCTAACATAAAACCACACCTGCACTAGCTGCAAGCTAATCTTTGTATCATCAAGTGCTGCCAAAACTTCGCTAACTATATTAAACCAGTCTGGACCATCGATATTCTGACTATTTTTAGCGGTGACTTTTAATACTTCGTACGCAAACTGCATGCGATCATAATCATCTAGTATGTGGCGATAAAAAACCACTAGGCTCGCCGACACCAAAATATCCAAATCACCCTTGCCATTGCCAGTTACTATATCGCTAAGTGAAAATAGCTCGACTCCACCCGAAAGTTTAGATTTTTCTTTTCTGGCGCCTTTTGCAATTGCACTCACCCGCCCCATGTCTGTAATATAATCAATTATTCTGTCGGCTTCACGATAATTTGTCCGGCGTAGCACTATGGCTTTTGCGCGCCTCATTTTCATGAAGACACTCGCTCGACAGCGTTTGCTATATCATCAGGCTTCACTACGCGCGAATCAAAGATTTCCTTGACGCCATAATAACTGAGATCTTCAAGCGACAAATTATCTAGCTGGGAATACACGATTATTGGTATCCTGCCCGTATCTTCATAGACCTGAAGCTCATGCAAAAGACCCATTCCAGTTGATTCATTAAGCAATAGATTCATAATCACCACATCCGGCAAAGAGGTATCTATTTTATCCATCGCGTCGTGAGGATCGCTAGCCACATCAACTTCATACCCCCTACCGGCAAGTGATTTTGAATAACTATCAGCTAGCCATGGCTCGCTTTCGATTACTAAAATCTTTTTTGTCATACCAAACTCAACTGACTAGAAACATGTAAATCTATATAGAACGTCGCGCCGTCTTTGTGCCTAAGTACACCCACCCGACTACCCATTAATTCGGCCAATCGCCGAACGGCAATCAAAATAGTTGCGCTTGAACGCGGACGACTAGCTAGTGGTGAGGCGGCATGGCGACGAACCATATCCTCGATTTCATCCCATATATTAATAGATACACCAGGGCCATAATCACGGACGCCAATCCGAATCTTGCCGTGCTCATAACGCACGCTAATACCCACCGGTCGATCCATTGAGCCATAGTAAAGTGCATTATCACCCAATCCCAGTAGGATTTGCTTCAAAACAGATCGATTAGCGATAGAAAGCGGCGCATTGATACGGTGATCTAATTTAATTGACTGCCCGTACTCCATAAATAGAGGTGTTAATTCATGGACAACCTCACTACATACGCTCATAGGATTAATTGTTTCGAGTGGTAATTCAAGTTGAGATTCTGTAACCGATGTCAAACTACCAACCAAACGCATAGCGCGCTCAGTGGTCAGTGCTACGCGACGACCAATAATTTCTTTGTCAGCGGTACTGATAGTATCATCAGAAAGTGATACGCCAAGCTGCCTCAATACAACCAGTGGTGACATTAGATCACTAGCCACTCCCGCAGCAAAAAAAGGGTCACCACCTACCACTCCTCTACTTGCAATAGCCTGAGTACCCTCATCTCTCATGTATACATATTGTACCACGGATGCGGGGCGTAAAATGATGGTTACTAGCTAAATACTTACTAAGGATTGAATTTAATCGACTGTACTAAATCAGTAAATACATCGCGGAAAGTATCTTTGGCATCTGTGCGAACGGTGATGGTTTTGTCGCGACACTGAAAGATTACAGCATCACCACGGATATCTCGTGTAAAGTCACCCGAAAACCTAGTATAAGGCTGACCATTGGCTGAACCGGTCGACATAGTTAGTTCACCACTCTGTACTTTGTCATTATACTGACTTGTCACACTATTAAAATCCTTGGGCTCAATCAGCACCCTGATAGCAAATTGCTGCTTGTCACTTATAGCAGGTACGTATCCAGGATTTAGAAAAGCACGGAATGGGCCACCATTATCAGTCTGCTCCGACCAGTAAACACTCCAAGCCTTGGGATATTGGAAGCTTAGACCACAGTATACATCAGGAGCTTTAAATGTTTCTGTCTGTTTTTGCTGCTCACGAGCGTACGTAGCAAAATCGGTATCACTCTGCTGCTTCTTGGCATCAGCGACGGCTAAATCAATCTTATTCTGCACATTACTTTTGGCGTCGTTATAATTGACAAAAGCCCAGATAGCAAAAGACCCTGTGGCTAACACTAAAATACCGAGACCAATAACTGCGACCAATAGGCCCGATACAACACCTGAATCATTTCTTTTTACTAGTTTCATATTTATGATTATACTTACGCTTTCATTTGATGTAAAGCATTCTAACTAAAAACATATAGGGAATGAGCATTAAGAGTCTTACTTGGCTTCTTACCCTTTAATTTAGCACCGTAGGTAATGCATTTTATTTCAGTTCCGTACTTGTCTACGTGATTCTGTATTTTTTCTGTGAGACGCTTGGCATCACGTGTTACTGAAAATACATATATAACTGTGGTCTCTGCCGGTAAATCAGCCGACCACATATCCGCTAGTTCAGTTCTCTGGCGCTTATCCGAACGCCCAAAAAAACGACTAATAACTACGAGTACTGGGTTAATCTCATAGCCGACAGAACGAGCTCCAAACTTCGATGCCAAACGCAAAATTGTGCCATCACCAGAACCCAAATCAACCAACACGTCCTTGGGTCCTAATTTATATAAATCAGTAAATGCAAGCCGTGCATACTTTTTTTGGCTCGGGACATATGGCGCGCCTGTAAAAACCACAAAACCAAATACCAATATTACGACAAAAAGAATCGTAATCAGTACAGACATAACTTACTTAAATGATTCCTTTATGACATTGATCTCATTTTGTAGAGTCGAAAGATCTTTTTCGACGTCAGCGATTAATCCAGCCGCGTCTTTAAGCTTTACGGTAGCCTGCTCTAATGCAAAATCTTCACTCTGAAACCAAGCAATGATTTCATCAACTTTGCTAATTTTTTGCTCAATAGTATCGCTCTTAATTTCTTTTGTCATAACTTTGTATCCTCGCTTTTATTATAACCGTACTAGTCTCGATATCGATATCTTTGCCCACTTCTACATCACCGCGCAATATAGCATAACCACGCTCCAGTACCCTAGCGGGGTCAAGTTCGTGTAATATATCACGTAGATGGCCTAGATGATTCAGCTGCTCACCAACGGCTAGCCCCGCCCTATCTACTGCTTGCTGAAATCTATCCTGAACCAAAGACCGAAAGTTGCCTAAACGCTGCTCTACGGTGCCAACCATAAATTGAAACTTGCTATGCATCGAATCAATCAAAGCATGTTTATCGGGCGTAATTAATTGAGCCGCGTTACTAGGCGTAGCTGCCCTTAGATCAGACGCCAAATCACTAAGAGATTCATCTATCTCATGACCAATACCAGTCACGGTAGGGATACGGCTAGTGGCAATAGCTCGAACGAGTTTTTCGTCATTAAAAGTACTCAAGTCATCGGCACTACCGCCACCGCGAATAATTACAAGAGCATCTGCCAACTCTGGCAACGAATTAAAATAATCAATTGCACTAATGATTTGATCAGGCGCCTCGACTCCTTGTACGGTGACATTAGCCACATCAACACGTATACCGCCCCACCGATCATTTAGTATCTTGATAAAGTCAGCATAGCCAGCTGCCTGCACGCTACTGATAACACCTATGCGTGTTGGTATTTTAGGAATGTCGCGCTTACGCTCGGGTGCAAATAAGCCTTCTTTGTCGAGCTTGGCTTTGAGTAGCTCAAAACTCTTTTTGATACTACCCTCGCCACTAGGACGAACAGTCTTAACCGTCAAACTAAATTTACCCCACTGGGTAAGCTTAGGACTAGCCGACACTACAACTTTCATACCATCTTCTATCGGTGTGCGTAACTGAAATAGCATCATGAAACAACCAATACTACCCTCGGCATCTTTGATATCAAAAAACACATACTTACCCTGATTAACCTTGAAACTAGCCACCTCACCTTCGACTTCAACCAGTGGATATGCATATTCAAATGTTTGATTAACGGATGCCAAAAAATCACTAACCGAAAACCTAGGAGCCATTTTCATCTCCATATTTCGAAAGGGCCATCTGGTAATATACGTAGCCAAACGAGATTGTACCGATTAAAATAATTACCCGAGCTAGTAAAATACCAGCTATCGCTACACCTCCACCAATACCGGCAAAGGCCAAAAATGTAACCATAATAGCCTCGTACGCACCAGCTCCACCAGGTGTCAACACCACAAATCCGGCCAAACTCGCAACTCCGTAAGCAATCAAAATTGGCGCTGGGTTAAAAACCTCACCGAGTGACCAAAAAGCAATCATAAATAGTCCCGCGTCGCCGAGCGTATATACTAATCCCCACAAAAACGGTTTACGCAGCAAATCCTTGTCTTTTAATAGTTCATTAAAATCGTCATGCATATCAAGCAAAAACGTTCGTAGTTTGCGCTCAGACACAAGAACCCTGCGGCGACCAGCTGTTAATCGCCTAATTATTTTGTTCAAAAATCGATACAACCAATCAACAAAAGATTCAATGCGTCTCGAATTACTAATCAAAAATATCAACGACGCCACTATCGCTATCATAATCCCTAGCAACCCAGCACTAGTTAAGATAATCCAACGATTAATAGTACCATCTAGCGTGACCGCAAAAAGTGCCACTAGTAGTAACGCGCCAAAAGAAGCAAAAGCCATGCTGTGCCTCACCGCCTGAGCCATAGTCGCCCTACCTGGCCCAACGCCTAGGCCACCCAAGCGCCAGGTTAAATAAGATATACCGCTAACACCACCACTAGGTAAAACATGGTTTACGAAATTACCCTCTAGGGCTACCTTGATAAGCTCCGAACGTTTAACATTCTTGATATGACCTTTATCCCTAAGATACGAAAAAATCATCTCACCACCAGCAAAATATACAAGTATCTGCACCGGTATCATAAGTATCAGGATAAATATATTCACCTGACCCAGTAATTCCCAGGCTCGAATTAATTCATGCCTAGATAAATACAAAATAACCGCAAGTAATACAACCGTGAGAACACTTAGCCAAGCTTTAATCGACATATTATATCAATTATAACAGCCTACGTAATGTATAACTACCACATAAGCAGGTGGTTTTTTCGATGTTTTACATCTATAATAACGGTAATGAAGCATATTGCCATTTTAGGTCGCATACCCGCCATCAGCATCGCCGAACTCGAGAGCACCCAATCTGACGTTCGTTGGTTTTCCAACGATACGGCACTTTTCGAGGCCGATTCATTTGATATTCAAGAATACGGCGGCACCGTAAAAGCTGGTCGCGTAATATCCGAGCTCCATATAGCCAACTGGCACAAGATTAGTTCCGAAATATCAAAAATTTATTCCGAATCGTGGGCCAATAGATCAGGCAAGATAACGCTAGGGATTAGCGTCTATGGACTTAGTATTTCGACCAAAGAAATCCAACGCACCGGACTCATTCTCAAAAGCGAGCTCAAAAAAAGTGGTATTAGCCTACGTCTAATACCCAATTCAGCCTCGGCTCTCAGCACAGCCACTAGCCATCACAACAAATTAGGCCTAGCAGATAACAAAGTTGAGTTAATTATTGTGCGAGGACACCGCGGCGATGTAATCATCGCTGAAAGCACCGGCACGCAAAACATTACTGCCCTAGCTCGCCGCGACCAAGGCCGCCCTGCTCGCGATGCTTTCGTAGGCATGCTACCACCCAAACTAGCACAAATCATGATTAATCTAGCCCAGATAAGTAATCACGGTGAGGCCCTGCCTGTGGTCCTAGATCCATTTTGTGGCACCGGAGTTGTGCTGCAAGAAGCTATGCTGCTTCGACGCTCAGTATATGGGACTGATTTATCTGAAAAAATGATTCGATACAGTCGCGATAATCTCAATTGGCTACAAGAGCAGTATCATATGTCTAGCCCCTGGTACCTACACGAGGGCGACGCTACGACTACCGAATGGCGCCAACCAATCGATGCCGTGGTTTGCGAAACCTACTTAGGACAACCTTTTAGTGCACCCCCGAAAAGTGAAAAATTAGAGCAAGTTCGCGGTAATTGCAACCATATTATTACTGGATTTCTAAAAAACCTCGCCCCGCAAATATCGCCAAATACACCTCTATGTATAGCAATACCAGCTTGGAACGACGGCAAGGATAATTTCACTCATCTGCCGCTAATCAAAGACTTGAAAGAGCTGGGATACACCCAGCACAGATTTAAAATTATCGACTCTAAGGACTTGCTGTATTTCCGACCGGGACAAGTAGTAGCTCGTGAAATCTTGGTTCTGAATAAAATATAATTTCGCCGTTTAACCCCTTGACATTAGATACAAATTACATTACAATGGTTCAGATTGATAATAAACCTAAGGAGTTAATACATGTCACACGTTAAAGCCGGTGGCTCAAGTAAAAACATACACAATAACGCCGGTCAGCGACTAGGTGTTAAGCGTTTTGGCGGCCAAAAGGTTCGTTCTGGTATGGTATTAGTCCGACAAACTGGTGCAACAAAAATTGCTGGCCCTGGTACTTACATGAGTCGCAACTTCTCTATTCATGCCGCAGTTGACGGCGTAGTAGAATTTGCCAAGGTAAAGAAAACTAAATTTACTGGTAAATCCGTACCCCGTACTCAAGTTTCTGTTAAATAATTTACCCAGAAATCAAAATAGACGGTCCCGTGAGGCCGTCTATTTTTGTAAAGTGATATTCTAACTCATACCCAAGTGATGCTTGACGCGCTCAACAACATCCCCAATAACAACCTGGGACTTAACCAAATAATCATCAACGCCTAGTGATTCTGCGCGCTCCTTGTCCTTAGGCTGACTAAGGGCAGTAAGCATAATAACTCGTATGTTTGCAGTCTCTGGGGTGTGGCGCAAGATATCAAGCACATCGAAGCCACTAATCTTGGGCATCATGGCATCAAGCAAGATAAGATCCGGCTTGAATTCTTTGGCTGCCTGCAAAGCTTGCTCACCATTATTAACTTCTCGTAAATTAAAATCTTCTAATTCTAATCGCGAACGATAGACGGATGCGAGAGCGATGTCGTCTTCGACGAGTAATATCTTTTTCTGACCAGTTCCCGATGATTCTTCAGGCTGAGTAGGCGCAGGAGCTACAGGTACAGGTGCGGACGGTGCCGCCTGGCTGGGCGCTTCTACAACCTCGGGTGTGGTAGGCTCTGCGGCCACAGGCTGAGGAGCTTCCTCTACTACCCCCGACGCAGGAGCGGCCGCGAATTCAGGGCTTGTTACAGGGTTTTGTTGCGGTGCAGCGGCCAATCCCGAATCAGGAGCGGCGGTAGGTGCAACGCTTGTATCATTTAGTGTTTGATTAGATTCATCTTGCATATGCTTATATATTATACTGACTGAGATTTATTGTCTAGCCCCGTAGTCGGCTCATAGCTGCATCAAGCTGCGGATCAAGTTGATTCTTGATGTCATTATCCGTAATTTTCACAGTAACATTAGGTGCTATTCCAGTCTTGTTGATATTTTTGCCATGCGGCGTATACCATTTGGCGATAGTTACTTTTAATACGGCACCGCCGGACAAATCAACTAATTTTTGCACGCTACCCTTGCCAAATGTCTGCACCCCTAATATGGTTGCTATCTTGTAATCTTTTAATGCACCAGTTACGATCTCGCTAGCACTGGCAGAATATTCATTAACTAGTACAACTGTCGGAATTCCCTTTAATATATCACTACCGGTTGAATATAGCTCATTCGTAGTACGATTGCCTACCTTTTCGCTAACAACCAGTTTGTCATCTAACCATATACCAGCTACATCTTGGGCGGCAGAAAGCAGCCCACCGCCATTATTGCGAAGATCCAAAATCACTCCTCGAACATGTTTATCTTTGAAATTCTTGGCAATCTTGCGCGCATCAGGACCAGTGGTATCGTCAAACCTCGTCATAGTCATGATTCCTATACCGTCTTTGATTTCACCCTCTACGCTAGGCGCGATAATTTTTTCGCGCTTAATCACAAAACTATGAGTTTCGTTACCTCGTTTAACGGTAATCTTGACACTTACCCCTATCTTGCCACGAATACTATCAACTGTTTTGTCTGTATCCCAGCCATCAGTCGACTTACCGTCAACCTGAGTGATAATATCATGCGCCATAAGCCCCGAACGACTAGCAGGTGTATCTTTGAGTGTCCTAACTATTACAGGTTGACCATCCTTGGAGCCAATCTCGGCCCCAATACCGCCACCTATATCGCCGTTGAGGCTGCTATTAAAACTACTAGCGTCGGATTTATCCATATAAATCGTATATTTATCACCCAAAGCCTCAACCAAGCCCTTATTTGCGCCAGTAATTAAATCTTTGTCACTAATATCACCGTCAAAATTGGCTTTGAGCTGGCGATATGTATCTTGAACACTAGCCAAATCAAGACTGCCGGCCGCAACTTTTACACCTAGCTTGGGCGCTACAATATCTAAAATAGTGTCATTATGAGTACCGGCCGCATAACCAATAACAAAAATCAGTGCCCCAATTAAGACAAAGCTCCCAGGAGTAAAACTCCACTTTTTTTCGTGTAATTTTTTAGCCACTTCAATAATTATATATGAATAACGCTTAAGATTCACTTGATTTGCAGAAAATTACAACTATTTATGCTGGCGGGAATCGCATAAATATAACGCCCGAAGTCTTGATCCACATGGTGCTATATTGCCCGGTGCCGTAGAAGTTATATTGGCTGACAAATACATCACTACCACTGACCTTTTCGACCACCATCAAATGTCCAATCGGTGCAAAACCAGACATGGCAGGCAATACAACTGCGTCGCCCGGCTGAGGTGAATAAACCCTATACGCTCCACTATATACAGCAGCACTATGTGGCCACTCATAGGCATTACCCTGGCCATGAAAACCGTACACTTGACGATTGAAACGATGAGATATCGCCCATGCCGCATAACTAACACATTCACGGTTATAAAGCTGCCACGGATCAATCATTGAATCCTGGGGCCCACAATAAGGATAGCCGTCTCCACCACAACCTTGATTGCCGCTCCATCCCCAGTATTGGAAAGTGCCTACAACACCGCTATCGACTCCGCCGCCTAGGCTATTATAATAAGCTCTTTGCGCGTCTAAGGCATTCTGAATTTGCTGCTTAGACTTGCTGACTAATTTACGATAGGCTGCTTCCTGACCACGTGTCTGATTAACTAGATTCTGCTGGTCAGCACGACTAGCTTCAAGCTGAGTGTGCTGGACTTTAAGTTGTGCCAAAATTTTCTCAACCGCCGCGTTGTCACTCTCGAGTTGAGCCTGAATCTTCTTGATCTGTTCTAACGAAGTTGCCAGCTGATCACGAACCGTATTTTTATATTCTGCCTGATCTATAAAATCACTTATATTGCTACTACTAGCCACCATTTCGAGACTAGATATATCGCTACTGACATACAG
The DNA here is from genome assembly GCA_964545515.1 of uncultured Candidatus Saccharibacteria bacterium. Taxonomy (GTDB): domain Bacteria; phylum Patescibacteriota; class Saccharimonadia; order Saccharimonadales; family Saccharimonadaceae; genus UBA2112. The sequence continues at coordinate 40,634 of CAZJFK010000001.1, forward strand.
ATTAGCTACGATCGACCCAAGGGCATCTTTGGTCTGGTTTAACTTCTTGGTATTGGCGGCTATATCGGCTTGTAATTTCTCGTGCTTGGTATTATTGACCTTGATCTCGGCTTGCAATGCAGATATCTCGGCATTGATTTGATTAAGCTTGTTTTGCAAAGTATCGGCTTTTTTGCGAAAAGCCTCTGCCTGCTTCTTGTATTGATTAGCCTTGTTTTGCAGAGATGATATTTGCGAATCCCACTGATCGGCGTGAGCTAATTGAGTATAACTAACAACCGTACCGACCGACAATATAACAGCAAAGATAAGTGGTACTACGCGCTGCCTAGATTTCTTCAAGCTGTAGGATGTGGCGGGTATCCTTTTCATAGTTCAATAATATTACGCTTACGCTATAAAGTCAATATACTATGTATAGCAACTAGACTTTTAAGTACTTGCGTGTAGCCAGTAGCGAAGACACAATACCTATCGTTGCCCCAATAGCGATCATACCCAGGACAACAGCCCAAGAATAAAGCGACAAATCATGCAAAGTTGGAGTAATAGAGACATCATAGCTCTCCAATTTAGGCTTGATAGCATATAGGGCTCCTACCCCGAGGCCAGTCGACACGATAGCCGCAATAAATCCATACATGATAGCTTCAATGATAAACGGCCCGCGGATAAAACCTTGGTCGGCACCGATAAGTTTCATCATCTGGATTTCTTCTTTACGGTTAAAAATAGCCATTCGTATAGTGTTGAAAATAATTAACGACGATATAATGACGAATATTGCGCTAGCCACAATACCTGATTTTTGTGCAAATTTAGTGACATTGCCTATTGTCTGAATAGCGGTTTTGCGACTACCACCAAATGATGGCTCATGATCAGAATCGGCGTACTTTTTATAAGTATCGTCGCTATCCACAAAATGCTGTAATTGTGATGGATCGTTGATGTCTTCGATATTCACCTGGAATACCCCAGGAATCTTGTCAGTGCCAACATCCAGGGCTTCGAGCATCTTGTCATCACTTACATTTTGCTCAGCAAATTTCTTGCGCCCCTCGTCAGGAGTAATATAAGCAACCTTTACCACGCCGGGCAAATCCTGCAACTTGCTCTTCATCTCACTGACCGCATCATCGGGCGTCTCGGTCACAACATATAGCGACATGCTAGTTCGGCTCTTGATAACATCGACCGTATCGTGCAATATATGCAGCGCTACGCCCGTAGTAAAGACTATCAGTAAAGTCACCACCATAACAGCCGTTGCCGCTACTGTAAGCCATGCGTTACGAGTAAAATTACTGATACCGTATTTGCAAATCCTAAAAAGTGTCAATAAACGACGTTTTTTGCGTCGGCCTTGGCTCAGTGCTCGTGGTATACCTTCACCTCGTGACATGACTATTGCCTATAACTCCCCTGCGCCTGATCCGACGTAATCTTGCCGTGCTCGATAGTGATAACGCGACGTTTCAATTTATTAACAATTTCAACATTGTGAGTTGTCAAAAGCACTGTCGTACCGTATTTGTTAATCTTCTCAAGCAGACGAACAATATCCCAGCTATGTTTAGGATCAAGATTTCCCGTCGGCTCGTCAGCTATCAAAATCTTGGGCTGACGCACTACCGCACGCGCAATTGCTACCCTCTGGCGCTCACCACCCGAAAGTTGATGCGGAAATTGCTTTTCCTTGCCCGTTAAGCCCACCAATTCGATGACCTTAGGGACTGTGTTTTTGATTTCCTTGCGGCTCATACCGGCAATTTCAAGTGCAAAAGCGATGTTTTCAAATACTGTTCGCTGTGGCAAAAGCTTGAAATCCTGGAACACAACACCAATCTTGCGACGCAAAAGCGGAATATGTTTGTCTTTCAAGGTGTCATAATCAATACCACCAACAACAATTTTGCCACTGGTTGGTTTCTCTTCGCGAGTTAATAGCCTAAGCAAAGTCGACTTACCCGCCCCGCTAGTACCAAC
>CAZJFK010000001.1:42632-115769 GCA_964545515.1 uncultured Candidatus Saccharibacteria bacterium
CTCATTAGGATCAACATGCAAACTTACTCTATTAAGAGCCGGTTTGACATTTTTGCTGTGTCCATATGTTTTTGTTACTCTGTCTAGCAGTATCATTTACGTGATTATTATAGCATAACTGCTATGGTTAATGTCTAGCTTTCTAGATTAAACTCCAGATATGAATTAATAAACCCATCTATTTTGCCGTCCAGAACTGCCTGCGGATCTTTTTCTTCGTATTTTGTACGCGTATCCTTGACGAGTGTATACGGGTGTAGAACATAATTACGGATTTGCGAGCCCCAATTCGCCGACTCACCCGCACGCAAATCGGCAACTGATTCGGCGTGCTGCTCCATTTGCAACTGAGCTAATTTGGAACGCAAAATCTTTAAGGCCATTTCTTTGTTTTGCAATTGCGAACGTTCATTTTGAATTGCCACAACCACACCAGTAGGTATGTGAGTTACTCGCACGGCACTATCTGTAGTATTAACACTTTGCCCACCATGACCACCAGCACGGTAAACATCAATTTTTAGGTCCTTGTCATCCAATTTGACATCCTCAGGTTCATCAATTTGTGGCAATATTTCTACCAGAGCAAAACTAGTCTGTCGCAAATTATCACTATTAAACGGACTAAGCCGCACCAGGCGATGCACCCCATTTTCACTGCGCAATTTGCCATAGGCATATGGTCCAGAGATATTAATGACACTCGTTTTTAGACCCGCCTCTTCACCAGTAGATCGCTCGACAACCGTTGCACTCATGTCTGATTTTTCGGCCCAGCGTAAATACATACGCTCTAACATCTCGGCAAAATCCTGCGCATCTGTACCACCCACACCGGCACTGATTCTCATAATCACATCATGCGAATCATACCTACCGTTAAATTGCAGCTCTCTTTTGCGAGCACTATACTCGTCCTCTAGGGCTTTAATTTGACCTTCAAATTCACCGACCAAACTATCATCACCAAGCGACATCAGTTCCGCCATATCCGACACCTGACTCCTGAGTGTATGCCAAGGCTGTACCGACGACTGCAAAGCGGCTTGTTTTTTGCTGAGCTCCTGAGCAAAAGCCGGGTTATTCCATATTTCTGGCTCAGCTAGCTGATTGTCTAGCTCTTGTAACTGCTCTAATTTATCGTCAATATTTAATTTATCGTAAGCCTGGTCAACATCATTTCCCAAAGCCCGTATTCTCTTTTCAAGTGGCTGCATATACTTATTGTACCCTACACCTGTGCTATGATAGAAAAAGTATGAAAACCGAGACACCACTTATAGAAATAAAAGATTTCCAAATGAAATTTGGTGATATTACAGTAATTAAAAACTTGTCTTTCAACGTCAAACAAGGTGAAACATTTGGGCTACTAGGTAGTAACGGATCAGGTAAAACCACAACGATTCGTGCGCTACTGGGCATTTATCCTCCGACTAGCGGTACCTTGCACATCAGCGGCAAACCATACAGCGTAAGTGGCACAGTAAAGCTCGGATATCTGCCCGAAGAGCGCGGTCTCTATAAAAAAGAATCCGTGATCGATACCATGCTATATTTCGGGCAACTAAAAGGTCTAGATCGAGATCAAGCCCTCAAAGAATCGCTCGCTTTTCTAGAAAAAGTTAACCTAGCAGACAAAGCAAAAACTAGACTAGATAAACTATCTGGGGGGCAACAGCAAAAAGTCCAACTCGGTATAACTATCATGGGCGATCCAGAGATACTAATTCTAGACGAGCCAACCAAAGGCTTCGACCCAGTTAATCGTCGACTTCTGATGAACATTATCCAAGATCACCAAAAAAAGGGTGCGACCGTTATCTTGGTCACACACCAAATGGAAGAAGTCGAAAAACTATGCGATAGAATTATCCTACTCAAAGACGGCAAATCGGCCGCCTATGGCACAGTCAAAGACGTCCGAAAAGCACACGACGGCAAATCACTTGATGATATATTTATTTCAGTCTACGGTGGCGTAGACATGGAGGAAAACGATGCATAATCTAAGTACAGTTTTACGTTTTGAGATCATTCGTACGCTCAAGAAAAAATCTTTCTGGATTATGGCGTTTGGTTTTCCTATTATGATGGCTGGAATATTTGGTATTATCATCTTATCAAACAAATCCACCGATGATGCCAGCAAACAGCTCCAAAATGAACACTTTTCAATTGAAGTTACCGACGATTCACGCCTATTAAATCCGCAACTTTTGTCCGACATCAAAGCTCGCACCGTCACCAAAAGCCAAGGTATCAGTGACGCCAAAAGCGGTCGCGTTGATGGCTACATATACTATCCCACCGACCCAAGTAGCCAACCGATTGAAGTCTACGGCCAAGATGTCGGCGTATTCAAAAATGGACGCTACGGTGGCGTTGCTGACTATCTACTTTCTGCCTCGGTAGAAAATTCCATAAGTCCAAACATCAAAGCAATCGTCACCGGCAACACAAATACAAAAGTTACCACGTATCGTGATGGTATTCCGTATGATTCGATGAAAGAAATGATATTTCCAGGTGTTTTCTTAATCCTGTTTTATCTACTTATAGCCTTCTTCGGCAACCAAATGTTAACAAGTACTACTGAGGAAAAGGAAAATCGCGTCATAGAAATGATACTTACGACTATCGAAGCTCGCACATTGATTATCGGCAAAATCATTTCACTGATTATATTAGCTCTATTCCAAGCAGTAATAATCATCCTGCCCGCACTTATAGGCTATCTACTACTACACGACCAGCTCAATATGCCATCTCTCGACCTAAGTAGCTTGCCAGTTAACTGGCCCCGCATCGGCGCTGGTTTCAGTATCTTTGCTGTTGGATTCACTATGTTCACAGGACTACTAGTTTTGATAGGCTCATCAGTACCAACAGCCAAAGAAGCCGGCCAATTCTTTGGCATGGTTATGGTACTAATCTTTGGGCCCCTATACGCCGCAAGCCTATTCGTATCAGCGCCCGACAGCGACATCGTGCGTTTCCTAAGTTTTTTCCCTCTCACCGCTCCAATTCCACTCTTGCTGCGCAACGCGGTCGGTAATCTAGCTGGTTGGGAAATCGCTATCGCGCTACCTATTCTAGCTGTCACAGCCGTGGTTATACTTGCACTAGCAGTCCGAGTATTTAAATTTGGTGCACTTGAATACAGCCGCAAACTCAGTATCAAAGAAGTCCTCCGACGTAAAAACTAAGGAGTATAATTAAAACCATGGTAAAACTAGGTGTATTCGATTCTGGAATTGGCGGTAAATCAGTTGCTGATCGCCTCAATGAATTGTTTCCCGACGCTGAAATAATCTTCGTTAATGATAGTCCAAATGTTCCATACGGTACTCGACCAAAACACGAAATAATTAGCCTCACAGATGCCGCCATCAAACCTCTCCTGAATGAAAACTGCAATGCTATTATCATAGCCTGTAATACAGCCACGACGAACGCCATAGATTATCTTCGACTAACCTACCCCAATACTCATTTCGTAGGTATGGAGCCAATGATTAAACCAGCCGCCAGTCTAACTAAAACCGGCACAATTGCCGTACTAGCAACACCAGGTACTCTAACTAGCGACAAATACGCACACCTAAAACAAACTTGGGCACGCAATATCAAAGTCATCGAGCCCGACTGTTCAAACTGGGCCGGTCTGATTGAAAAAGGCCAATCAGATACTATCGACCTTGATTCAACCATAAGCCAACTGCTAGACAAGCATGTCGATGTTATAGTTTTGGGCTGTACACACTATCACTGGCTCAAACAAGATATTCAGAACCTTGTCGGCGACAAAGTATCAGTACTTGAACCATCCGACGCTATTGGCTCCAGAATAGAATCTTTGATATCTACAAATTCTCAACTGCCTGAATAAACTGATTACCACGATCTTGGTAACTTTCAAACATATCAAAGCTAGCGCAAGCCGGACTAAGCACCACTCTGTCTCCACCATCTGCCACACTAGCCGCCAATTGAACAATTTCACTCATGGTAGTATCCATGCCTAAATTATCATAGTTATAAAAACCAGCCGACTGTAAAGATTGCTCTATATTAGAGGCTTCTAAGCCTATTAGTATAATCCTTTTGATATCATCGCGGCTAGCTATAAATTCCGATAAAGGCTTAAAGTCAGTGCCCTTGCTGGACCCTCCTAATATCAATATTTTAGATGATTCAAATGCATTAATAGCAGCCTCGACACTACTAATAGTCGTAGCAATGCTATCATCGTAATACTCCACTCCACCTACATTTCGGACAAATTTCAAACGATGGTCCAAACCTTGAAAGTCCGACAATCCCCGACCGATAACGCTACCGTCAGACACAAAATCCCACACAGCATCAATCGCCGCACAGGCGTTATCTTGATTATGAATACCAGGTATTTTAAGCATATCAACTGAACAAATTTTTTGTTCACCATACCAGAAGAACCCATCCGCTACATGAGCGTACTGCCTGTCCTGATATGGTATTTTTGTGGCTACCGAACGACCGGCAATAGTCTCGACAAAAGCATTATCTATCTTATAGACTAGGGTGTCGTCTTGATTTTGATGGACAGTGATATTTGCCTTAGCCCCAACATAATCATCCATGTCCTTATGTACATTTAAGTGCTCAGGCTCAATGCCTAATACAACTGCGGTCTGTGGACTAATATCTAAATCCCACAGCTGAAAACTACTGAGTTCATACACGACGACATCATCCGGCTGAACTTTGTCCAGTACATCGAGTGCACCGACTCCAATATTACCTACTAACCACGCCTTTTTACCTGCTGCCGATAGGATTGAAGCTATCAAACTTGCCGTAGTACCTTTACCTTTTGAACCAGTAACACCTATAACTGGCGCTGGGCATTTACGCAAAAATTCTCGCGTAGAAGTAGTCAACTCGCCGCTCACGCTAACTTTCCAAGGCTGAATAGCGGGGGTTTTGATAGCAATATCAGCCTCTATACCAATAAAATCAACTACACCACCGACAAATTCTACATCTGGCGGTAAAGAATTTTTAGGTTCCTGGTTATTGTCATAAGCGACTATTACGGCGTCAGGGTACTTTGCGCGGTAATATTTATAGACGCTCTCGCCTTCGACACCATAGCCAAGGATTGCTATCTTCATATATATAGTCTATTACCTATTAAATAAGGAGTCTAGCTTATTGTTGAGCGATGTCAGGTCTTTGCGGTCACCACTACTAACACCAGCTAGTACATGGACATCACTGGCCAGGAATTCTCGAGCAGTGCTAATCATTCTATCAAGCGTTGTATTGTTAATATAGTCAGGAACTTTTTCGTAATCTTTGACCACATCATCTGCAAAATACCTAGCTGTATAAAAATTACTAATCTGCGCAACAGTCTGCGCGCCCATCTGATGGCGACCAAGTGCGTATGATTTGGCTGTACGTAATTCTTCCTCTGTAATCTTGCCATCAAGCACCGCACCCAATTCACGAACTATAATGTCAAACAATTCACCCGATGTTTCTAGATTTACCTGGCCGCCAAAATCCCAACTACTATCATGAAAACCAGTAGATGTGTCACTAAACATACCATATGCCAAACCCCGTTTACGAGCCGCTCCGTATATCCTAGATGTCATGGTACCAGTCAAAATATGATCCAAACAATCCATAGCATCAGATTCTTCGTCTGTTAATTCACGATGCACGATCATCGACAGTGCAAAAGTTAGATTCGAAGCTTCTTTGCGGCTAATAAGTGTCGGTCGGCCAGAATGCATGTCGTCTTTGGGTACATCAAAGCGCTCACCAATAGGCAAATTCCAATCCTCTAGCCGGCGCTTAATATCGCTCTTGCGACCATGTAGTTTACCGGCAATCACAAAACGCATATTCGACAAGGTGTGCGTGCGGGCATGGTGTTCTTTAATGTGCCGCAAGCTAACTTTTGGTATAGTCCTGAGTCGCTGATTGTAAGTCAAAACATCTTCACCTAGTAACTGTTGAACTTTAGGCCAGAGCACCCTATTGTGGTTATTCAAAAAACCGGTCAGCTCACTCTTGACGTTACCTCGCTCAGCTTCAAGCTCCACGGAATTAAATCTCGGCTCACAAATCGATAAGCGTTGTAGCTCAAAAATCCTCTCCCACTCAAAATCAGCACAATCAGCAAGATATACCATACTAAGATCACTGGTGTATGCGTTATGATAAGCACCATTTTTTGTAAACTCAGCTTCAAATTCATGTTCGCTCTTGAACTGTGAATTCGCACCAAACGCCATGTGCTCCATCATATGAGCAGTTTCGTAAGTGTTTTTGCTCTTTACGTACCTATTGCCAGCTCTAAACTGAAACTGAAAACTCATCACGGTAGCACCGGGTACATCTATTAGTAAACCGCGAGCACCGTTTTTGAGACGAACTTCCTCTACTGTGTGTTTCATCGTCGATTTTTCTTGCGATTCTGACGCTTAGCCTTTTTCTTTTTGCGGGCTACATTGCGGGCATGATTTTCATCACGATGCTTTGCAACCGAAAAATCATCATCACGGTTCTTTTCACCATCTAGGACTTCGTTAACTCCACGTTCAACTGAATTTTCAGCCATACGAGTAAGCTCAGTCTCGTGATCTTCCTCACGCATAGCAGCAAAATCACTTGGGCGGACATGGATAATCGCGCCAATTACTTCGTTGCGTAGAGTAGCCTGCAAACTATCAAATAGTTTAGTGCTCTCTGAGCGATATTCCACTAATGGATCTCGCTGACCAACCGAACGCCAGTGGATTCCCTCACGCAAGTGCTGCATATTCTCCAAATGCTGCATCCAAAGTGTATCTAGAACCTGTATATAGACATCTCGCTCAATCTTGCGAGTGATCTCAGGCGTCAACTCTTCTTCCTTGGCCTTGTATAATTCATTAACTGCATCAAAAGCTTTTTTGATACGAGCCTTATCGTTCTTTTCGGCACCGATCGCCTTAATCTTGGCTTCATCTATTGGAAAAGCGGCTTCAAATTCGTCGACAAATTTAGAATTACCCTTGGCTGGTAGGGCCACTAAATCGTTGACCCGCTCTTTGAGTAGGCGTCTGATCTCTGACTCAATATTATCGCCCTGCAAAATCTTGCGACGCATAACATACACCACGCGACGGTGACGATTAATCACGTCGTCGTACTGAACAACATTTTTACGAATATCATAGTTGTAGCCCTCGACTCGCTTCTGAGCTGATTCGAGCGTTTTGGTAACCGCCTTGTTCTTGATAGGCGTCTCATCATCAACACCAAGACGATTCATGAGACTAGCAATTCGTTCACCCTGGAAGATACGCATCAGGTCATCCTCAGTCGATACGTAGAATTGTGTATCACCTGGATCTCCCTGGCGACCACCACGACCACGAAGCTGATTGTCAATTCGCCTAGATTCGTGTCGCTCCGAGCCGATTACTACCAAACCACCTAGTTCTTTTACACCCTTGCCTAGTTTGATATCGGTACAACGACCGGCAATATTGGTCGCAAGTGTAATGGCACCCTTTTCGCCAGCTTTTTCTACAATCGCAGCTTCGCGTTCGTTATTCTTGGCGTTTAGGAGCTCATATTGGATACCTTCTTTTTTCAGATATGCAGCAATCATCTCGTTTTTGGCAATTGACCCACTACCAACAAGTACTGGGCGACCAGCCTCGTGATATTCCTTGATAGCCCTAGCCACCGCCTTAAGCTTGCCAGCCTCGGTCTTGAATATCAAATCATCGTGATCTTTACGGGCGATTACACGATTCGGCGGAATCTGAATAACATCCAAACTATAAATCTGCTGGAACTCCTCGGCCTCTGTAAATGCAGTACCGGTCATACCTGATAATTTAGTATACAAACGGAAATAGTTCTGGAAAGATACAGTAGCTAGTGTCATGCTTTCTTGAAGCACTGGAACTTGCTCTTTGGCCTCGATAGCCTGATGTAGACCCTCATTATAACGCCTACCTTGCATCAAACGACCGGTGTGTTCATCGACGATGATGACCTCACCATCATTTGTCACCACATAATCCTTGTCGCGTTTGAATAGAGTCTGGGCTTTGAGAGCTTGATCCATATGATACACCGAACGGATATAATCAGGGCTATACAGGTTCTTGATGCCTAGCATCTTTTGTACCTTTTCGACACCATCATCGCTAAGCGACACCGTCTTGCGCTTTTCGTCTAGTACATAATCATCCGGAACTAATTTAGCCGCTATTTTGGCGAACTGATAATAGCTCTCTGGATTTTCGGCTGCTGGCGCACTAATAATTAACGGCGTACGTGCTTCGTCGATAAGGATAGAGTCGACTTCGTCAACAATCGCAAAGTTCAAATCACGCTGGCGCACGTCTTCAATGTCGTTTACCATGTTGTCGCGCAGATAATCAAAACCAAACTCATTATTTGTCCCATAAGTAATATCAGCCGCATAAGCTTCTTTGCGAGTAACTGGACGAAGCTTACGCATGCGTGCATCATCGTGCTTTTCGTTATCAAAATCAGGATCGTACAGATACGAAGCATCATTGATGATAACACCAGTCGACATGCCTAGGAAATGATACAGCTCACCCATCCAACCAGCGTCACGCTGCGCTAGATAATCATTCACTGTAACCAAATGCACTCCCTTGCCACTTAGAGCATTCAAATACACGGGCAGCGTAGCAACCAGAGTTTTACCCTCACCAGTTTTCATCTCGGCGACATTACCCTCGTGTAGCACGATACCGCCCACAAGTTGCACATCGAAATGGCGCATGCCGAGCACACGGTCACTTGCCTCGCGCACTAATGCAAAGGCATCCGGTAAAACATCATCAAGAGTCGTGCCCTTTTTGTCGAGACGCTTCTTCAAGGCAGCAGTCTGCTTGCCAAGCTCGGTTTTATTCATTTTTTTATATTTGTCTTCTAGGGAATTGATAGCTTTGACTCGCTTATACAAGCCTTTTAGTATCTTTTTCTGTGGATCCCCGAATACTTTTGTAAGAACACCTTGTCTAGTAACCATATAAAGCCCTACTCCCGCAGTCAATCAGTAAAATATTAAACTTATTATACTCTATTCCAGCCAAAAATACATCTACAAATCTGGATTTTTGTTGTTTTTTAAGTCAACGCGTGCGAAAACTTTTTGATGTAATTTTACAGTCTGATTTTCCGATTTATAACTCCTGAGAGTTGATACGAGTTTGGCCTCAACTATATCAATTGCAGCTAAAATATTGAGAGTTGAATCGCTTGCGCGAAAGGTCTTACCATGAGGACCACGGATAGCTATACTAGCCTCGTATTTATTGCCGTGTCCACGATTAACCTCTTTTAGAGTTACCTCGATTTTAACATCATCACGAAAAGACCTAGGAAAAAACTTATCCAGTTTACCAATTTTTTTGCGAACATATTTTAGCGTAGCCTCATCGGCCGTCAGTCTTACAGTTCTAATATTTATGCTATTTGTCATAATATCTAATCCACTCTCAGTCTACCGCCTAATTCAAATTTGCGCTAGCCACGAGCTGCTGTATACTTAGGATAATTCAATCTAAATCAGAGAGGTTAATTATGAGTGAATATATCCCTATGTTTTCACGTAGCGAAGAGGCTGGTATTGCACTAACCCCAGATGATGCCGAGCAAATTCTAAGTGTTGGTATCTCGACCGGTGGCATAGCCGAGATACGCATGGCCGAAAACAGCCCAAGTGCCCATATCGTAGCTACAACTATCGACATTGCCGGAGCAAAATTTGCCCAGGAATATATAGATCAAGCTGGATACAGCGATAGTATAGACGTCAAAATCGAAGACGTTACCGAACCCATGCCCTATGCCGACGAAACGTTCGACTACGTTTATGCCAGACTAGTACTACACTACCTATCAAAACACGACCTTGCCACCGCGCTAAGCGGTTTGCATCGTGTCGTCAAAACAAAAGGCAAACTATTTACTGTTGTCAGATCAACCGATTGTCCCGATGCTAGACAAGCCGATTCGACATACAACCCGACAACTGGCTTTACTACCTGCACTGGCAAAAACGGTGACAAGTATTCGCGCTACTACCACAGCCCAGGGAGCATAGCCAATGCCATAGCCAGAGCTGGATTTAAAATAGATTCCCTAGACGCCTACGATGAACAGCTCTTTATTGATTTCAAACGCACCGAAATAGCCGACCACACCGACAATGTGATTGAAGTTGTAGCCACCAAAGAATAAACACCGCACAGCTTTATAGCTACGACAAAAGATCGCTATAAATCATTGTAACTATTTCATCCTCAGTATGCGTTTCGTCTATGATTTTCTCATTTGAGATATTCAAATGATCCTTCTCGAGCCACCATCTACGCATAGCTTCTTCTCCAAACTCATGCTTATTTGGCTTCGTGCCGTGTCTATTTAGTGTTTCTTCGAACGGAATATCAAAATAATATACCGATGCGTTACCGTCAAATTCCTGCACAAGATTTGCTAACATCTCACCATTTACGGATGACTTTAATATACCCTCTATTATCACGTTGAAACCTATCTTCTTGCCATACATAGCCAGGTCATGAATTAGCTGAACCGTCGGATTACCACTATCATCTTTGACACCTAAAATATCTCGACGCACAACATCCTGTGATATAAGCATCGTCTCATAACCAAGCTTCTGACGTAATTTCTTAGCAACGGTAGTCTTGCCACTACCAGAATTACCCCTGATAATGATAAGTTTTTGCATCTAGTATGTGCCCTCTATAAAGTTTCTCGTCCACCGAGATACGGCCGCAAAACTTCCGGAACGGATACGTTGCCGTCCTTGTCCTGACCATTCTCGATAATGGCAATCATGATACGACCGAGGGCAAAGGCTGTTGCATCATTGGTGTGTATTAATTCTAAATTGCCATCGCTACGACGAACGCGTGTCTTTAATCTTCGCGCCTGATAATCAGTCATATAGTCAGCTGTATGTGTCTCGCGGTATTTATCCTGACCAGGCAACCAAGTCTCCATGTCTATACCACGAGCGTTTGGCTTACCAATATCGGCCGTACACTTCTGAATAACCTGATATGGCAACCCAAGAGTTTTCAAGAGATATTCTTGGATTGCTACAAATAGCAAATGTTCATTCAGGCCATTGTCACCAGTCGTGAAACTCTCCATCTCGAGCTTATCAAACTGATGCATGCGCAGGATACCTTCCATGTCTTTGCCATAAGTACCAGCCTCGCGACGAAAACTCGTCGCATAACCAAGATAACGTATCGGCAGCTGCGACTCATCAAAAATCTCGTCAGCATGCATACTGCCGAGCACATGCTCAGCACTACCCTGCAACCACAAATCTTCATCTTCGATCTTGTAACGATCATCGCGCGGTTCAAGGCGATCCATCGCATCATATAGCTCAGTCCTAATCATCAGTGGCGGCAAAATCGGCACAAACGGTTTTAATGATACATCTAGTCCCGAACCATCTGCGATTTCACGTAGTTTAGACTCATCACTAAGCGTATTTACCACAAAACTCACAATTGCTAATTGCAATTTCACAAGATCGCCTTTAATATAGGCGAACCTTGCACCCGAAACCTTAGCGGCACGGTTCTTATCGATCCAATCTCGCTGCTCGGCTATATCGTAATGATTGCGTGGCGCAAAATCAAATGATGGCTTATCACCAACTGTCTTGGCTACGACATTCTCATCCTCACTTGCACCATATGGCACATCACTGGCCGCCATATTTGGAACTTTTTTAAACAGTTCCATAAATTTAGAATCTACATCGCTCAAATAGCCTTCACGTTCGGCAAGTTCGATTTTAATCTGCTTACCTTCATCGATCAGTGCTTGGTCGGGCCTGCCACCAGATTTCATCTTGCTGGAGTTTTGATTCCGCCTCTCACGCAACTCATCAACCTGCTGCTGCAACGAGCGCCTCTCCTCGTCAAGTGACAGTAACTCATTAATGTCTATATCATAGCCTTTATTTTTGGCATTTATAGCGACCGTTTCAGGGTTATCGCGAATTAAACGAATATCAATCATACACTTAGTATAACAGATACAGAGTATGTCGTATATGACTTATCTATTCAGTTCTCAGGGCTTCAATTGGATCGAGCTTGGCTGCTTTGCGGCTAGGGAAATATCCAGCTACCACAGCAATTAACATCAACGATAGTATCAATATAACGCTATATAACGGCTTGAATACTAATAAATCAGTACCGGCGTCCAGGCTCAATTTATCAGCGATTACCGGGTTAAACAGCTTGAACGGCACGGCAAGCATAGTACCAATCAATCCGCCCAAAAATCCTACCCAAGCAGCTTCGTATCTAAATAATTTAGCCACATCTTTGCTACGCATACCCAGAGCTTTCATCAGGCCGATCTGGCGAGTACGTTCCAACACCGATATGTACTGAGTGTTGATAATTCCAAATACCGAAGCCAGGATCGCCAACGCGCCAAATCCAGCCACACCGCCCATAACTACATTGACGAATGTTAATAGTACTTTTTGGATATCTTGGAGCGAAAGCACAGAATAACCTTTGTCTTTGACGGCCGCCTGCACTACCTCTGGATTATGATTGTCAGCCACACGAACAGATAACGCATAGTACTCGGCACGATACTCTGATGGAGTCTGATAATTATATATCTCAGCCCCGTCATCGGGTGAAAGCCATATAGAATCAGTGTAGTGAAGCACGCTCTCAGATTCCTCGTCGACAGCTTGCACTGTGTACGTGAAATCACGGGCATTATCGGTAGTAAGCGTACTGACACCAACACGTTTAGTGACATGAATTGTTATTTGCTGACCTACGGCACTTTTGGCAGATTTAAATCCAAGAGCCTCCAGATAATTATGCGAAAGTATAATACTACCTTTATCTGGTATATTATTTGTCAGCTTACCCGCAGCTAGCTTGATACTAGTCTGATCTACCTTAATGCTAAGGCTCGGGACATATTTTTTGCCATTTGGTCCCACCATATATTCAGCATCCACACTATACATAGGAGTGACAGACTCGACACCACTAACTTTTTTGATATTTTCAACGTCTTTACTTGATAGCGTATCTTGCGACGTAGCGGTATCTTCGGCACCATATTCACTAGGACCAGTTGATTTTTGCGATCCATCAGCGGCTTTTGGCATAACTGTTAGCATCCTAGAATCACCATTACTACTAATTAAATTAGAGGTGTATTCACCCGCACCGGTACCAGCAGCCAGGGCCAGCGTAATAGTAAATGCACCTACGCTAATCGCAATCGAGGTCAAAAAAGTTCGCATTTTGGCACGACGCAAATTACGCCCCGAACGTTTTACAATATCAATCCGCCTCATAGTTGCACCTTCTTTCGCTCTGATTTTGGTTTTACGTCTGGCTTATTATTTTTGATACCTACGATATGGCCGTCTTTGATAGATATTACGATATCGCATTTTTTGGCTATGTCATCATCATGAGTGACAATTATCAAAGTAGTTTTGTTCTTTTTATTATCACCAAAAAGTAGGTCTTCAATCGCATCGCCGGTAGCACTATCAAGATTACCAGTCGGTTCGTCGGCAAATATAATCTTGGGGCTATTGACTATCGCCCTAGCAATCGCCAAGCGTTGTTTCTGGCCACCCGAAAGGTTCTTGGCTTTCTCGTGGACCTTATCACTGAGTTCAACGGCTTTTAAGGCGTTCAGAATCAAACTTTTGCGCTTGCCCTTAGGCACGCGGGCAATTTCAAGCGGCAAACTGACGTTGTCATAACAAGTCTCGTTAGCATCGACAAAAAACGATTGAAAAACAAAACCCATCTCGGTTGCCCTAAACTTATCGACAGCTTTTTGTTTGAGCTTCAAAATATCTTCACCATCAACCAGCACTTCACCACTGTCGGCTCTATCTAGCCCGCTAATCGTGTGCATAAGCGTCGATTTGCCACTACCCGATTTACCTATTATCGCTACACTGGCACCAGTTGGTAGCTCAAAACTAACATTCCTCAGTGCTGTAAACGTATTCTTCTTTTTACCGTACGTCTTCGAGACGTTTTTGACTTCTATCACTACCCCTCCTACTTGTATATATCTATTATAACCTAATAATCGTCACTATCGTCATCGTTACCAAAAACTACCTTACCACAATTAGTAACCTTGTTTTCAACTGGTAATTTGGCATCATTATACGTATACTCACCCGAATTTACTCCATCAACATGGATGTAATTCATATCGACGTCAGTCTCGGATGGGCACACACCTGCCTGATGAATATCAAGCACGTTTACAGTTCCAGCCTGAACACTAAAATTATTCTTAGCATCAACAGTCAGAGACCTAACCGAACTGCCACTGACATCCATCAATCCACTACCTTGTACCGATAGCTTGTCATAACCACCCACGATATATGATACAGCCACATCCGAGCCGTTTGTCACACTCAATTCACCATCAGTTTTAGGACCCTCGTAATCCAAATATACCCCGTTATTATCAATTGACTTGAGCGCCGGCCCATAGATAGTTATCGATGGAGTAATATTATATCTATCACTTGGTGTCGGCAAAAACGTTTCAATATAAGCCACACCGTCCTTGATGCTCACATCAAGTCGCGTACCCGCGAGTCCCCTAGTTATATAACTAGACTTGTCTGGACTAGCCACGTATGTGATATCAACTGTCGCGTCACTATCCTTATCGCCAATCACAATGCCATTAACAGCACTAAATTCTTGGGGTAACACGGATTTATATTCGCGCGTCAATTTTTGCACCTCTTGATTGTTATAAGATGATTGGACAAATGTCACTCCGGCCACTATTGCCACGGCAATAATCCCAGCAGTTATAATACCAATCAAACTAAACGCCGTTTTCCTAGTAAATTTCCTTGTGATAAACACATAACCAATCTGCGCCCACATCAACATCAGCATAATCACACCAAATACTATGGTAGCCAAAACCATCCACGATACGGGTGAATCAAACCCATAAGCATCACTCAGCCACGCCGCCGGATTAACTCTATTTACACCAAATATCACCGATATAATCACGCCGACAAAGGCCACAAATATACCAATCGCCACCAAAACGCTACCAATCCCAATCATCGTGCCTAATATCCGACTCAAAACTGGTATTTTATGACCAATTTTATCAACCGCCGATTCTCCCAGTTCGCGAATAGACCTAGCGTCGACAACTTTTCCCTCGAGCCGCAGCTTATCGCTAGCTGTCACCGCCGGAGGCACAATTAACCAGAGCACCAAATACAGCAGCGTGGCCACCCCAAACGACGCAAAAAGTAGCACGATAAATCCTAATCTCACCCAAGTTGCGTCGACTCTCAAATACTTAGCAATACCGCTCAACACACCACCGAGCAGCGCTCCGTCCAAATCACGATACAAAATTCGCCGCGACACATCACTTACGTCATCAATATCACTATCTCCGGTATCAAATTCATGCGGCTCACCTAATTGCTTGCGAATCGATGCCACGTCACTACTATCAATCACCCCGCCCGCATCTGTGCCACGAGCCTGCAATATCTCCGTAACACGTATTTCGATATCGCTATAAACATCGTCGTCGTTAATATATTTTTTGAGCTCATGTAAATATTTTTCTAAATCTTTTTTGGCCGCAACCTCTATTTCATACGGTGTCTTGGCGATATGTACCCTGGTAACTTCGTTCATATTAACTCCTATAATTTCTTCAACGTTTTATTTAAACTGCTAATCTCGCTTGATACCGCATCGACAACCTCGATTCCATATTCAGTCGTCTTGTAATATTTGCGTGGCGGGCCCTGCTCACTCTCATGCCACTCATACGAAAGCAAGCCATCTTTGTAGAGACGACTAAGTAATGGGTACACCGTGCCCTCCACTACTACCATTTCGGCAGCACGCAGCTCATTAATAATATCGCTAGTATATTTTGCCTGGCCCGTGCATGTTTTGAGCACGCAATACACCAAAAAACCCTTACGCAATTGCGTCGAAAGTTGCTTGGCATATTCAGAGCTATTATTTTCTTTCATAGTTCTATGTTATACATAGTACTATGAAATGTCAAGTCTTTCAAATAAAAAATACTGATTTATTCTATATGACACGCTTCAAATATATACCAAAATAAATAGCCCCAATCATGGGGCTATTTAGAAACTATACCAACTACTTATTTTCGACAAATTTCACAAACGTATCAATATAAGTCTGTAATGATTCACGATATTCACCGACTACTTGGGCGTTTTCGTCTAGTTTGTTCTCGGCAAAGTTAAAATACAGCTCAGGCTGGCCCATCAATCGCACATTCAAAAACCCAGCAATAACACGTAGCGCAGCTTGGCCAACCGCAGTACCCACAGCTCCCCCGCTCGCACCGGAGATACCCATAGCTTTACCATTAAATGAATTTTCACCCCATGGGCGACTTAGCCAATCAATTGCGTTTTTGAGTACACCAGGAATACTACGATTATATTCAGGAGTCACAACCAGCACGCCATCGCTAGCCTCAACAATATCCTTCGCCTTGCGTACAGATTTATCCATACTATATTCATGATCAGCATTAAATAGCGGCAAATTAATGTCTACGTACGTAAACTCTACCCCTTTGGGAGCCAAGGCCACTAGGTTATCGGCAAGTTTTTTATTCAGAGAATCTTTGCGTAAACTTCCAACAATAACGGCAATTTTTGTCATTCGTTTCCTTTCATTTATTACTATACTTAGTATAGCATGTGATAAATATCGCGTAAAGTGGGATTTCCATCGCTCAGCTCTTGACTTTTTATAATTCTTATGCTAGTATGAATAACATAAACAAGGTCCACCACACCTATGAGCAAACACGAACAACCACCAAAACATCAAGAATCTAGCGAAACTTCGGATACACCTATTTATGACGCTATCCAAGAAGAAATACTAGCCAAAAATACACCCCAGCATTACAGTACTGCCGGTAAACATTCCGCCGACCGTATGTATTTTGGTGATGATACTCCTGGCAACAAACACGAATTAAAAGAAGATGGCAGCAACGCCGAATACAGCGTAGCAAGCATCATGAATCGTATCAAAAACGAAGATGAAGGTTTGTCTCGTTCGCTCGAAGGTTACGGATTTAGCAAACGTGAAGAAGAGGAAAAAGTCCAAGCGATCCTAAATAACGCAGAACTCACCCCAGAAGACCGCGAAAACATGCTCAAAAGTGTTGAAAACGACAAGGTTGAAGCTTGGCGACAAAGTGTGCTCGACAAACGGGAAACAGGCATAGCTTCACCCGAAGAAGTCGAAGAAGAACTCCGCGCTGGCCCACCATGGCAACGGCAAAACACCCCTGCCCCCGCCGAAGCTCAGCCGGTCGACCAAGAAAATGAAGCCGATGAGCCAAAAACACCCGAAGCTCATGAAACTAGTAATGACAAAGAAGCCGAACGCGAATTTTTTGAAGCACTCGACAAAGAATTAGCCCTGCTAGTCAAAGATGGCAAAATTACCATCGAAGAAGCAGGCGCCAAGCGTATTCACGCTAGGCATATTCGCAACCTAGGTAGTCTATTTTCAGACGACCCAAGTGCCGATGCTCATAAATTTGCGCTTGAAGGCATAGACTCCAAGCAAGAAAACCTAGATTCTACCCTAGGCGAGCTCAATGACGCCGTAAATAATCATGAAAACGAGACGAGTGGCGAAGTTGAAAGCGCTCTTAGCGATTTAGATGACGCCGTTAACGGCCCCGAAAAACACGAAACCAGTAGCGATGTCTTGGCCGCAATCGACGACCTAGACACAGCGGTTAATCACCCCGAAAAATCAAATGACGTAGACGACACCGTCAATGACCTTGATGCTGCGGTAAATAACCCTACCGCAACAAGCGTCGATAAATTAGTCGAAAGTAGCAAAGCAAATCCCGAGAAAAAACGTGGTTTACTAAGTAAAATCCGTGAACTAGCTAGCTTTTCTAAATTCCGCCGTGAAGGTCGTGTCAAGGCCAAGGAAACTATTCGTGAAAAACTAGCCCTGCGCAAAGAAACCAAAAAAGAAGCCAAAGAAGCAAGGGACATGGATTCATTCCTCGATAATCCTACACGATTTGGTTTTGCTCTACGCGAATGGGTTCGCCGTCACAAAGAAAAGCGATACAAAAAATTATCTCGTAGCGCTAGCCGACTCATGGAGGATAAGTAATGAATGACCAACAAATAATCACTCGCAAAGAAATCGAAGAACTAGACGTTGTACCAGTAGACTCCTTGGATGACGCCGTCAAAAAAGCCAACGACAGAGTTGATGAATTAATCGGAACCGAAGTAATAACATCACTCACGCCCGAGGACATTGAAGAGCTTGCCGACCTACAAGAATCCAGTAAAAGTACCGACGAAATCGGTGACTGGATAGCCGAGCGAGTACCAGACTACGCAGAAATCATCGAAGACGCCCGCAACCTAGCCCTAGGTGATTTAGTCGACGAATATGACAAGGAGGAAGAATAAAATGGGTAGACATGAACGAGTAATGCCAGCTGGATATAATAACCCTGGTGAGAATAGCCCAAGCAATGAGCCGGAGCGCAGATTCACGGCGCCTGGTTTTGACGCACCCGACACTCAGGTCATAAACACGGCCGAAATACGCGAACGCCTACCCCGCCCCCAGGCAATAGTAGGCGAACAAGTCGTAGCTCGCACAGTACCACACCCCAATGCGATGAACCGTGTAACACAAGCTGACCTCGATGCCAGGTACGGACAAAGTCCTGCCCCTCAAAACTTGGCCGAACGCATGCGAAGCATGGGTCCACGCGTCAACACAACTGCCGAGCTCACACGCAACCCCGATGGTAGTATTACGCGTACCGACGGCGGCAGTATTTATACATATCGATCTAAACTAGATCACCTAAACAACGATAAATAACCAAAATCCCCCTACTCTCAAGGGGGATTTTTATAGCACTGCCTATTATAAATCTGGGTATATAGATTTGGTTGTCTCGTCTAGCTCGTAGCGCAATTGCGGAAAAGTTACACCTTCGCGCGCCGTCACGCCCTCAAGCGACCAAAAAACTCGCTCCGAGAAACCTAGGCCACAAGCTGGCGGCATAGCATATTCAAGTGCCTCGACATAATCGATATCCATCATCTGAGCTTCGTCATCACCGGCATCGCGCATACTTTGCTGCTCGGCAAAACGATTATATTGATCAATTGGGTCATTTAGCTCACTAAACGCCTTACACATCTCGCTACCGCCGAATACCAGATTAAACTGCTCTGTGAGCTCAGGATTACCCGGCTGTACCTTGGCCAGGGGTTGCATAAATGTCGGCATATCCACGAGGAACATTGGTCCAGCTAGCGTCTTGCGATATTTTTTCCATAGTTTGTCTAGACTACGAATACGGTTATCAGTTTCTTCGACTTCGAGATTATTTTCCCTTAATTTGGCAGCTATATCCTCTATCGATGAGTTAAATACATCCACGCCATACTGTTCACTCAGAACTTGCACGAAGCTAATCCTAGGAAAATGCTCGCCATCGGCACCGAAATCAACTTGCTGGCCGTTTGCCAGTGTAAACTGCCTAGTGCCCCAGGTATTGTCGACAATATAGCGAATCATTTGCTCTGTTAGCTCCATACCCTTTTCCCAGTCGGCGTACGCCCAGTACCACTCCATAGCCATATGCTCTGGTAAATGTTCTTCGCTGTAATTTTCGTTACGGAAACGTGGCCCAAGATCAAAAACCTTTTCATACCCCGATACAAGTAGGCGCTTCAATGGTAATTCATGACTAATACGCAGGTAAAAATCACTATCCAAAGCATCCATATGAGTCACAAAAGGATTGGCATCAGCCCCACCGGCCGTAGCTTCAAGCACTGGGTTATTTATCTCTATAAAATCACGGTCTGTCAAAAAATCACGAGTTGCTTTCCAGAACTTACTACGACGGATAAATCTATCACGTACGTCACTATTTACAGCAATATCGACATAGCGACGACGTAGGCGCTGCTCTTTGTCAGTAAATTCGGTCGGTAGCGGACGCAAACTCTTGGTTAGTAGCCTGAGTGTCTGCACTCCAACAGATATCTCACCCGTCTTGGTCTTGATTACCTGACCGGTAGCCTCGACAAAATCACCACTATCAAGCAGTGGTAGCTGGCTCATGCCCAAAATACCAGCGCCGGCGTCTAGTTCATGAACATCTGGTGCATGCAGAAACAGCTGCACTTGTCCAAATTGATCACGTAACACGATAAAAGCTAGCTTGCCAAATTTGCGTAGACCCATAATACGCCCGGCTACAGTTACCGTGCTGCCCTCTAGCTCAGAGAATTTTTCGATAATTTCGGATGTTTTGTGTGTACGATGCGAATCAGCAGGATAAGAATTAATACCGAGATCTTTGAGTTCGGCTAATTTACGGAGTCGTTCGTCACGATAATCTTTGAGTGTTGACATCCATACTATTATACAACAATCACTACTGATACATAAGTGCTTATGGCTATTGACTTATTACCTCTGTTATGATACTATGTAAGTACGAGTAAAAAATGCCACTAAAAACACCAAATATCTTCAAAAAACGCAACCCGTCCGAATACTCTCAGGACAAACGAGCAAGAGCTGCATCTCTTGTTGGCAAAGAACTCTCTCTGCTCAATAAACTAGAGCTACGTAGGGCTAGCAATAAAATCACCAAAAACCTAGGTAAATCTGGCCTGCAAGGGCTGATGGCTACAATGGAGATTGCATCTGTAACTAAAAGTGATCATGATATCACTAACGCCGAGCAGGCTCTCGATCAATATTTTCCAGTAGATGAAACTACTTCACCAAACTCCCAGCACGTAAACAAACAGAGTCACGATGAATTCAAGGCAGCACTCGCTTACACCCACGATAATCCAAGCGTAACCTTTGGACGCGCACTAACTCACGCCGAAGCCACAGGTGATGAGGCCAGGGGTCAAGACATCGAAGACCTGATTAGGCTTAGTCATGATCGGATGGATGAAATTCGCCGCGATGACGAAACCCACACCGCTGCCAACCCAGGTCGCGAAGAAGAACGACGCACCATACGTAACCTAATCGACAGTCGCATAATAAAATATGCCGACAAAGACGAAGATAAACAAACCGAGGAATTCAACCAATTAATCGACTTCCTTTTCGGGCATTTCGCCAAGAGAGGCAACGAAGAATACAGAAAAAGACTAGATGGGTTGCTCAATTACATTAGCGTACTAGTACACAATAGTCGTCCCACCGAGGGTTTTCAACCCAGCAAGAAATATATAGCTCTAACAGTATTTCAGGACATCTTAATGGATCGTATTATCGAAGAGTCTAGAATAGAAAACGAAAACAACCGCCGCTTAGAAAAAGAGCGTCTAAAAAATGCCGGTCAAGATGCCGACGATGATAGTGGTACTGTAAAATACGACCCATTCGCAGACGAAGAAGAAAATGAATAATCGCCGCTAATAAGCGGCGATTATTCTATATCAAAATTTAGTGTTATCCTACCTTAACGATATCGTAGGTAACTTTACCGTTCTGAATAGATACGCTATCCCCAGCCTTTTTACCCATTAGTGCGCTACCGATTGGTGACTCATTGCTGACTTTGCCATTTGCTGGATCAGCTTCAACTGGACCAACAATAAAATATGTAACTGTCTTGCCCTTAAATTTAAGTTCCAC
The DNA here is from genome assembly GCA_964545515.1 of uncultured Candidatus Saccharibacteria bacterium. Lineage (GTDB taxonomy): Bacteria > Patescibacteriota > Saccharimonadia > Saccharimonadales > Saccharimonadaceae > UBA2112. Next base: position 64,481 of record CAZJFK010000001.1, read on the forward strand.
AGTGCTACCAAGTTTTACAACGCTACTCTTAGAAGCCTTGATAAGGCTGGCATTTTGTAAGATATCTTCGATTTCGGCAATACGACTCTCAACAAGACCTTGCTCTTCGCGAGCAGCATCATATTCGGCATTTTCACTCAAATCTCCATAATCGCGAGCTTCGGCTATTTTGTCTGCTATTTCACCGCGGCGACCTTTAAGTTGATCGAGTTCTTGCTCTAGCTCTTTTTTGCCGGCGTCGGTAATCTGAAACTGTTTTTTCATATATTTTCCTCTTTGTCGTCAAAAACTTTTAATTATAAGAAGCACTCACCCCCTCTTATAGTCATCTTAGTCTATCAAGAAGTTCATCTAGTGTCAATTCTTTCGTTTCGGCAGTTTGACGAGTGGTAAATTCGTATTTCTGAGCCTCTACCAGGCGATCGCTGACGGTGACACGATATGGTAATCCAATCAATTCAGCATCGGCAAATTTAGTACCCGGACGCTCATCACGGTCATCATAAAGTACCTCGACACCCCGGCTAGTTAGTTCATCATATAGCTTATCTGCCTCGGCGCTGCCCTTTTCACCAATTGATACTAAATACACTTTGTACGGCGCAACCGCTTCGGGCCAGACAATACCTTTGTCATCAGAGAGAATCTCGACAATCGTACCCATTAGTCGCGTGATACCGATACCGTACGATCCCATAAATACCGGAACTACCCGACCTTGATTATCGGTGTAGGTCAAATTAAACGGTTCAGAGAATTTATGCGCCAGTGAAAATATATTTCCAACCTCAATCGATTTTTTCTGCACAAGCCCACTGCGCTCCACTCCGAGATCAGCCAAAACTTCGTCGTTAAACACTTCTTCGTTAATCGCGATATTTTTTGCTTCATCGATATATATGATATCTTCGCCAGCATCAGACACCGCCTGAAACTCATGAGAATACTTCGCAAACGTCCCACCCGAAGCAAACGTTATATAGGTCTTATCACCAATACCAACACGTTCAAAAACATTCCGATAAGCTACTTTCATGGCTTCATAGAACTCGTCATGCTGAGCTTTGTCCTGCGAAAAAGAATAAAGAGCTTTCCAATAAAACTCGCGTCCGCGCATAATACCCGACTTGCTCCGAAGCTCATTGCGAAAAATAGTTTTGAAATCATAGAGATATAGTGGTAGGTCTTTGTACGATTTCACGTAGTTACGGACAATGTTTGAATATGCCTCTTCATTCGTAAATGACAAACCAAGTTCTGTATCGTTTTTCAACTTCGTCTTAAACCAGTTGTCCACCACCTCGTCATCCCAACGATTTGTCGTCTCCCAAACTTCCTTGCTCTGCAGGGCTGAAGTTTTCATCTGTACGCCACCGACTTTGTCCATTTCATCTTTGACGATAGCGACTAGTTTTTCGAGCACTCTATATCCGAGCGGCAACAGCGTATACACACCGGCCATCTCCTTGTAGACATAGCCCGCGCGTATCAAAAGCTGGGCATTGAGAGCCACTTCATCCGCTGGTGCAGTTTTGCTTGTTTTTGTAAATAATTCTGAACGACGCATCTAACCTCCGATAAGTGGTGCGATAAATAATATATAGTATGCCACCCCGTTTTTAAACATATGCACTAGCACTCCTGCCCATATACTGCCAGTCAGGCTACGTAGTCCGCACAGGAATAGACTGAGTATAAATACGTTTACACTGACATTCCATTGCCAATGAGCTAATCCAAACAACAAACTCACTATAATAGCCGACAGTACCACTGGTATATACTTATTTAGTTTACCATATAGATACCCCCGAAAAACCGTCTCTTCGGCAATTGGTGCCAAAACTACCAGAGTAATAAAAGCCAAGACATTATCCATAGACGTACCAAAGGCCTTGAACCCGACATCTTGTGCTTGGTCAACCGGAAAACCAGGTATGAAATGTACCACCCCGTTAATCACAACCGATGCAACAATCATATATACAATAAGCGTAACCGGAGCAAGACCGATATCGGTCCAAGTCATCAATCTATCTAGCCCTAGGTCCTTGTAATCAAAATCTTTACTGCGACGATAAAGCATGGGCACAAATATAGCTATGCCTAGTGTCAAAACATAAATAACAAGGGCCTGGATAGTCTGGTAGACAGAATCTTTGACGTAATTCTCGGGGTGTATATCCAGCCAACTCATGGTAATTAGTATGCCTATGACCACAAAAGTTGATACGATATAAGCAAAAGCTACCCATGCAGGTAATATAATAGCCATACGCCACCTATAACGTCGCCCACCGTGATGCTTGCTTGGGCGGCTCTTCAAGACAGGTGCCAGTGGGTTATTTGATGATTTTTCCAATGTCAGCCACCGTTATAACTAAAACTAATATCATGAGGATTGAAAATCCTGTCGCCTGAATCTTTTCTTCGCGCTCTTTGGTGAGGTCTTTTTTGAACAGCCTAAAAACCGCCATAGTAAACCATCTACCCCCATCAAGTGCAGGAATCGGCAGAACATTCATGACGGCGAGAGCGATTGAGATCAAAGCCACCAATAGCACAAAGAGTGTCAACCCAGCCTGAGTAGCCGCTGGGAATATTACACCCAAAATACCGACCGGTCCAGCCACACTATCACCAGCAGCAGCTATTTCACTATTTGCCCGAGCTACTTCGCTAGCATTACCAGTGACTTTGAGATACAGACCATTTGCCAGATTACCAATCATCGAGCCTAGTCCATGTAAAGTCTCCCAGGTCAATTGACCGGTCACAGCAAAACCAACAATCGGCGCCGACCACGTAGAACGTGTTTTCGATTGCTGACCCAAACCAGCGCCAAACACTACATCGGTCTCGGCGTGAGACTGCCTTAATTTCACACTAATAGTCTTGGTCTCGCCATCACGTGTATAGCGAATAGTCGTCTGTTCCCCCGCATGTTTACGAGTTAGATCGATAAATTGCTGCGGATCATTAACGGATACGCCTGCAAAACTAACGATCTTGTCACCCGATTTCAAGCCAGCCTTGGCCGCCGGGTAGTTGTCTTTGATCTGTGTTAATTGCACTGGACCAGATACGGTCTTAGTATCACCCGACACCGTAAACTGATCATTAATCACTTGTGGTAGGCCTGTGATAGCTAGAATCGTGAGCAGTACTCCTGCCGTCATCCAGTTCATAAATACACCAGCGAGCAAAATCTTGGTCTTGACCCAAAAACTAGCCGCACCATAGTCACCCTTGCCAGTAGCGGCGTCATTCTCGCCTTGCAAACGTACAAAACCACCAAGCGGTAGCCAGTTAACGCTATACAATACATTTTTGCCGAGCACACTAGATTTGATCTTGCGGCCCCAGGCTTTGGGTGGAAACCCAATACCAAATTCCTCGACCTTCACGCCATTACGACGAGCTACTATACCGTGGCCCAACTCATGAATCGCCACCAAAAGCGTAAGCGCAATAAGACCGACGATTACCCCAATTAATATCGCCATATTAAACCTTCAGAATATCCTGTTCTTTGGCCTTGAATACCACTTCTATCTTGTCTTGATATTCAGCGACTAACTTATCAATAGCTTTTTCGACTACCTTGTAATCATCTTCGCTGAGCGTCTTGGCATCTTTTTGGCGCTTAGCTTCCTGCAAAGCGTCCTGGCGAGCCTGACGCACTCCGATGCGCGCATCCTCAACCTTCTCGCCAGCCAATTTAACAATTTGCTTGCGACGTTCCTCTGTAAGGGGTGGCACGGGCACCCGCACTACTCGCCCATCGTCCGACGGATTCAAACCAAGCGCCTGATCATTACGAATAGCGGTCGATATGGCAGCAATATTAGCAGGATCAAACGGTGTCACTTGCAATAACTGTGGCTCTGGAGCCGTGACATTTGCCGTCTGATTAAGAGGCATCACTGTGCCATAAACTTCGACCTTGATGCCATCAAGCATGCTAGGCTGAGCGCGGCCAGTCTGGACTTTGCGTAGCTCACTTTCAAAATGCTCCAAAGCAGCTGTCATTTTCAATTCATAAGGGTCTGTATCAAACATTACTCTCTCTTTCTTTGGTTCTATTATACTACATTGCGACAGATACATAATTATGTTAAAATATGTATTAAGTGGTCATCCGACTACGGTTCTTTGCAGAGAGGATTTATATAGTGCTACTATCCACAGCCTCGACTGTTTTCTTCTGGATCGGAGTTGGTATCGCCGGCCTTGGTCTATTACTACTCGTCACCGTCATCGGCAACAGACGCCTCGATGAAGATGAACGTTTCGGCGGCGGCGCAATCGGTGTCGTCATGATGATTTTCGGTAGCGTCATATTCGGACTCATCGCACACGGCGGTATGAAAGCCCAAGACATCCAAGACGGTCTGTCGAGCCAAGGTTTCACGGTGGTATCGATTGATACCGACAGAAATCAAGCTACGGTAGTGAACGGTGACAAGCTCGTGGATGTCCAAGTCTACAAGACTGGCTACCCGCAGGCCTATCACGCCTATTTGGCCTGTCCGGTTGATTCCCAACTGACGGTGTCGACCGACAACTGCGCCGCAGTTCCCAAATAATCTCTCTAATCAAAAAGCTGGCCTAGGCCAGCTTTTCAAATTGCAGACAAAATTTATTCAGTCACGCCTAGTTCAATACGCTTGAACTGGCTGATACGAATATTCTCACCGCTGACAGCGATTTGCTCCTTGATACGAGCGTCGACAGTCTTGGTGTCATCTAGTACAAATGGCTGCTCGGCTAGTACTTGCTCGGCAAAATGCTTTTTGAGCTGGCCTTCGACGATTTTGTCGGCCATTTCAGCTGGCTTGCCCTTTAAGGCATCGCTTTCAAGTAGCTCTTTCTTCTTGGCTTCATAATCAGCCTCTGGAATATCTTCCATGGTAGAGTATTTTGGTGCAAAAGCCGCAACCTGCATAGCCATCTGGTGTGCAAATTCTTTGAATTCAGGCAGGCGTGCTACGAAATCAGTCTCGCAGTTTACTTCTACGACCACACCTATACGACCACCGTGTACGTAGCTTTCGATTAAGCCTTCACGAGTCTCGCGGTCGCCCTTTTTCTCGGCCTTAGTCAGACCTTTTTTGCGTAGAGCCTCAAGAGCCTTATCAAAATCACCCTCAGCTTCTACGAGAGCTTTTTTGGCGTCAGTCAAACCGATACCAGTTAGTTCTTTGAGTTTTTTAATATCTTCTACTGTAACTGCCATTATTTAATCTCCTTATCCTTAGAACCCTTACCCTCGGCAACTGCCTGGCCAAAGTAATCAAGTAACAGGCTCAGGCCTTTGATTGCATCATCATTACCTGGGATGGCATATTGCACAGGTGTTGGGTCGACATTGGTGTCAACAACACCTACTACTGGTACGCCGAGTACATTTGCCTCACGTACGGCATTTTTGTCAGTCAAAATATCTACTACTACTACGGCGCCAGGACGACCGTTTAGGTCTTTGATACCACCATATTTAGCATTAAGTTCAGCAATTTCTTCACTAAAACGCTGTACTTCTAGCTTGGAATAGCGTTTCTCTAGATCGCCACTTTCCATGCGTCGTTCTAGGTCTTTGAGCTTCTTGACTTGCTTGTTGACAGTGTTGGAATTAGTCAAGATACCACCGATCCAGCGCTCGGTGACGTACGGCTGGCCGTATTTTTCGGCAGTAGCCTTGACGATGTCTTTGGCTTGCTTTTTGGTACCAACAAATAATACCGCTTTGCCACTGGCGGCTACGCTAGTCAGAAAAGGTAGCGCCTTGTCGAGAGATTCGACGGTCTTTGTCAGATCGATGATATGACTATCCTGGCGTTTACTATGAATATATGGCGCCATTTTAGGGTGCCAACGGCTCGTTTTGTGCCCAAAATGGACACCAGCTTCGAGCAAAGCTTTAATATCGACAGATACTGCCATTAGATATTACTCCTTTTGCCTCACCACTTACCCTGAAATACAGGAGTATGTAAGTGGTTGTTTAATAAAATTTATAACTTATTGATTGTAACAGAGGTAGCAAAATATGTCAAACGTATACCCCAAATTGACCCGGTAGTATATACTTATGCTTATGAAACGTCGGTCAAATATAATTTTTCGTAGCGTCGCCAACAAAATATCCATGTGGGCAGGTAGTCCAGGGGTATTTCTAGGTGCTATCGTTATCGTCGGCATCTGGGCATCATCTGGTCCTAGTGCTGGATATTCAAACACTTGGCAGCTTGTTATCAATACCAGCACGACAATCGTGACATTTCTGATGGTGTTCCTTATCCAAAATACCCAGAATCGCGATGGCAAAGCCGTGCAGCTCAAACTCGACGAGCTACTACGCGTTACCAAAGGTGCACGCACCACCTATGTAGGGCTTGAAGACCTCAGTGACGATGATCTCGAAGAACTCGAAAAAGAATTCAAACTCTTAGCCCAAAGCCCGGGTACAGTCCGTGCTCTCAATAAGCTCCACGCCAAAATTGAGGCCGAAAACGTCCGCAGGTCTAGCCTACGTGATGCCGCCGCTAGAATGTTTCGCTACACTCAATCAGTCGTCCCACCCCTACCCAGCTCGGGCAACAAATCAATCGACAAAGTAGTCAAAAAATAATATCTTCATCACCCCTTTGACAATCTATGCGTTTTTTTGTACAATAGTCAGGATATGAAAAGCAGTATACACCCAGAAACATACCGACCAGTCGTATTTAGCGACGAACAGGCCGGATTTGCGTTTTTGACGCAGTCAACTGCTACTAGCACTGATACCATCAAGTGGGAAGACGGCAACGAATACCCCCTAATCAAGGTTCATGTTAGTAGCGCATCTCACCCGTTCTTTACTGGTGAAGAAAAGATCATCGACACCGAAGGTCGTGTCGATAGGTTCAAGGCTCGTGCCGCAGCCGCCGAGGCTCGCCGCGAACAGCTGGCAAACAAAGCCAAAAAAGCCAAGGCTAACGCCACCAAAAAAGCCGAGACCAAAGACAAATAGTCTCATACTAAACCAAAATAGACCCCCATACGGGGTCTATTTTGTTATCGCCTACGGAAACGATCTTTCTGGGTTAATTTATATCGCTTGGTACGATATGGACGTACAATATTCGTCAGTGGCGGTAAGTCTCTGAGGGATCTCGGACGCTTTTGTCCATAGCCAATCTCATAAATTATAGAGTTAATCGAATTCTCGAAATCATAATCAACAGACGAGTGAAATCCAGATATATGTGCGCCATGAGTACTCTTTGGTGACTCATGAGCCTGATAATACGTACGAACTGGTATTTTAATCTTTGAATATTCATCGAAATACACCTCAGGATCCCTGACTTCAAGGCCACGAGTGACACGATCACGATTCGCCGTCACTAATTGAACTTCTATCGATTTCTTAAACTTAGGAAATTGATCCATTAGAGACTCGGCAACGATAGACAACTGCGAGCCGCTAATAGTCCAGTCATCAAGTAATACTATTTTCAAATCTTTCGCATCAGTAACAGTTATATCCGATATATCTGTAATTAATCTGCCACTATACTTTTCGGCATCTTCGTCAGAAAACTGAGCTAGAATATTATCCAAAAGATACTCGTCACTCTTGACCCTACCACCACCAGATTCGTAGCGTTTTGCAATCTCACCGGCTAATACCAATATCTGCTGATCCGGATTATGATCAAGGAGTGCTCTCCAATAGGTGGCTATACCCCCGATGGCTTCTTTATATTCTTTGCGACCAATAAAAGTTAGATTTTCCTGTATACGCTGTGCCTTTTTGGACGTGTTATAATCCGCACTGAGTAACTTGCCGTACTCAATCGCTGTATCAAGGAATTTGTTTAATCCAACTAGCATCTGATGCTCGGTCATAGACACTCGTTCTTCTCTGAGTATACGACCGTATCTATCACGTACGGGTCTTTTGTAACTAATACGATTTTTGCGACTCTTGTCTTTGACCTGGTCTTTGAATCTTGGTGGCACCTTGACGGCATGATCAACTTCCATGCGCTCAATTAATTCATCGGGAGTTAGCTCCGCCTCTGGTTCCAGGGGCTCAATGGCAATATCATAGGAAGCTTCAGCTTCGTCCTGTTCTATCCTAGGATCACGCCTACGCCCCTTCATAGATGCAATAGTCTGCGAAGAACTAGGGGCCCACTCCTGAATAGTGTTAAACATCATGTCAGAAATAGATGAGTGAGATTTAGTATGTTTCACCTCCCCCAGAAGCTCCATTTCCCAATTCGCGAGTGGTGGTTCTATGTATTCACTAGCAGGCTCTGGATGTATGTATTGACTCATCAAGCTACTGAGAGCCTTTTCGCCCATAGCATGCTGTAATGAGTTTTCATGATAATGAGGCTTGATTATATCTTTGGTTTCGTTTTGATATAGAGACTTAGCCCAAGCAATGTAATTCGAGCTAAAACCAGATTCTTTTAAATGTTTCAGATGTTCTTCTACGCCAAAATATAAATCATTAGCAGCATATGCCTGCTCTTCTAACGCATACTCATCTGGCTTTTCATCAAGTGGATTTATATGAGCAGGATAAGCGATATGCGAATAAGGTGGCTGAGACTCATCCGAGTGTTGATTATCTAATTTAATAAATTCCGACATTTCGTTCTACTCTACCTAACGAATATGTGGCACCATAAGATGACGATATTGGTCCGGGTCCTGCAAGAATTCGTCTAGAGCTTTCACATCTTGATCCAAATTATTACTAGGCGGTTGATCTAGCTCTGATACATAATCACCAAACGCCATAGCTGCATATTTACGCTTCATGAGCTCAGCTGATTCATAGGCATCCTCGCCTTCGCGCATCTCTGGCACCATATTACCGGTCGCCGTATCGCGCACGAGGCGCGACGGAGAGCTGGTAGTACCGGAAAATGTGTCTTCTAGGAAATGAACCGCCGGATTGCCAGAGATACCTCGTGATAGTGCGTGCAAAAATTTATCCTGCCCATCATGAATATAGCCAGGTATATTTGGGTTGACTGATATCATATAGCGTAGTTCGGAGTGCGGTAAGGCCTTTTTTAATTCAGGTTCAATGCTGCCATACATACCAATATCAGCCACCAACGTAGGCTTTTCGCTATCCATACCGAGAGTTTTACTAATATAACTATGTAAATCGTGAGGGTCCGAATTGTACATAAGCTTGCGAGTAAAATACGCATAAGCTAAATCATCTGGTTTTGCTTCATAAGAATCTGGAAATTTATCGAGTAGCGCCTTGGCCGCTTCGTACGCCCCGAGGCCATCTCGAGCCGCAAATATAACCTGACCCCCGCCAGCATCATGTAATAGCTCGCTCGCAAAACCGGCCACCACTGGGGCTAGTTTTTCCTTGGAGCGTATATATAATTCAAACGTATTGGCGGCAGCTTCGTGACGCTCGACCTCAGGTATCTTGTCTAGTAGCGGATCGGTCATTATATCTTCTAGACGGTGATCATTGATAGATAGCTCAGTAACATCAGAGACAGTATCGCTCATCTCGTGAGCGTCGTGGGGATATTTAGGACTATTTATAATGTTATGTGCGATTTTCATTTTTGTTTTAAATGCTTATACTTAAATTCTATCAGAAAATAGCTATTTTGTCAATAATCTAACGTCGTATAACATGGGGCAAGGTGGATATGATATAATTTAATATAACAAATGCCCAAAATATCACTGAATACTGATGAACTGTTAGCCGAGAAAAAAGAGCTCGGCGAATTTTTGGCTACACCAGATGCATATAGCGACCCGTCGTTTACAGCCAAAAACAAGCGGTTTTCAGAGCTAGATTCTATCATATCAACAGCGTCTAGGCGGGATACGCTCGAAAAAAACCTCTTAGAGGCCAAAGAACTAGCTACTGGTAGCGACGAATTAGCCGAACTCGCCAAGAGCGAAATCACCGACATCGAGCAGCAGCTTGAATCTATAGACAATGAACTTTTCATCATGCTAGCACCCAAAGACCCCAATGACGACAAAAACGTCATCATGGAAATCCGTGCTGGTGCTGGTGGCGATGAAGCTAGCCTATTTGCCGCCGAAATGTACCGACTATATCTACGTTACTGCGAAACTCATGGACTCAAAACTGAGCTCATAAGCGAAAGTGCTAACGACACCGGTGGCTACAAAGAAGTCGTCTTCAAAATCAGTGGGGACTCCCCGTATTCACGACTCAAATTCGAGAGTGGCGTTCACCGTGTCCAGCGTGTACCAGCCACCGAATCACAAGGTCGAATCCATACTAGCACTATCACCGTAGCCGTACTACCCGAGGCTGAGGAAGCCGATATTGAAATTAATCCTGGCGATTTGCGCATAGACATCTATCGAGCTAGTGGCCACGGCGGCCAGAGTGTCAACACTACTGACAGTGCCGTGCGTATCACTCACGTACCAAGTGGACTAGTAGTCACCAACCAAGACGAAAAATCGCAAATCAAAAACAAAGAAAAAGCCATGAGCGTCCTGCGCTCACGACTGTTGCAGCAAAAGATTGATGAAGAAAACGCCAAACTTACTGCTGAGCGCCGCGGACTAATCGGCACAGGCGATCGCAGTGAAAAAATTCGTACCTACAATTTCCCACAAGACCGTATAACAGATCATCGTATCAAATACAGCCGGTCTAGTATTCCGGCTGCAATGAATGGCGATATCGACGATATCATCGAGAATTTACAGGCCTACGAGCGCGAACTTGCAGCCCAAGATGCCGGTCTGTAATAAACGTTAAGCTAATTTATCTTCTGATTTATCAGCTTGTTCATCGATATATTTACTTGATTTATCGATAAATTCAATAGTTTTGTCAAAAAACCCATGGTTTTCTGTTAGTAGCATATCAGCCGTAGTCAAATCATAGGCTTTTTCTATCTCAGACCGTGAGACATCCTGTCCGTCGCTATATTTACGTGCAATAGACCGACCAGCGTTCTCGGCTATATCATGTATTCGTTTGGCATCGGGACCCTCTGGGTGCGCCTCGACATAAGACTCGAGGTATTTGCCTACTCGCCTATATCGAGCAGCCTTGGTGCGATTCCAATCACCGGCGCTTGCCATATCATGTGCCTTATCAATATCCGATACGGCATCAGGAAAATGCTCTAAATATTGAATATTATTATCTGTAACTGGTTGCGATTCTTGAACTAAATGATGATTTTTCATAATACGGCCTATTTTACACCTACATCGTAATGTTCGCCACCCGCATCTTCCATATTCTGCGCTAGTTCTTCGGTACGCTTCACTTTGCCCATAATTATCTGGTGGGCTCCCATGACGTCACCTTCACTTTCGGTTAGTGCAAAATCAGCCTCAGATAAATCATCGCGTAATTCGGCGATTTGTTTGTTATCTTTGTCGGCATCAGCCTTGCGAATAGCATCAACATAACGCTTCTGCACCTCATTTTTAGGATCCATAGTTACTGTCAGATCCAAAAGTATATTAGACGCTCGACGCAATCTAGCCGATATCGTCCTAAATCCATCACCGTGCTCGGCCATAGCATGAGCTCGGTCAATATTTTCTTCTGGTCCGGGTACGTGACCGCTATGGAACCTGGTGTGTTTTTCTGGCATGTATTTTCCTGTTTGTTTATTTTGGTGGATTACGGTTTGATTATACTTTAAAAAGTCTATTTTGTCAATAGTGCTCATGGTTTACGAAAACAATAATTAGTGCCATACTATCCCCATGACGATTTCATCATGGATTGAGTCGGCAACTGCTATCCTAAAAGATAGCGGCATAGATTCGGCTCGCCTTGATGCAGAACTCCTACTTGCACACACTATTCGGCGCCCCCGTACATATTTGCACGCCCATGGTAGTGATGAAATTGAACCCCAGCACCTAGATGTTGCCGATGCCAGGCTAGAACTCCGTCGTAACCGCACTCCACTAGCTTATATCGTAGGCCACAAAGAATTCTATGGTCGGCGATTCAAGACCACACCCTCAGCCCTAATACCTAGGCCTGAAAGTGAAGCAATCATCGAAATACTAACCGAGCTAGTGCCCAAAACTCTCCTCAATTCACCCTACCAAGTGACGCTAGTTGATGTCGGAACTGGTACGGGCTGCTTAGGTATTACCGCCAAACTTGAATACCCCGTGCTAGATGTTACCCTGGTCGATATCGATGTCCATACCCTCAACCTAGCCAACGAAAATGCCGAGATACTATCGGCTGACGTACATTTAATCAAAAACGACCTACTAAAAGGCTTCATTACTAAAATTGACTACATAATCGCCAATCTACCCTACGTCGATAGCTCCTGGGAAGTTAGCCCCGAAACAGAATCCGAACCAAGCGGAGCGCTATACGCTAGCGATGGAGGATTAGCGCTAATCTACAAACTTATTGATCAAGCAACAACCCTACTATCAGCAAATGGCTACCTAATATTAGAATCTGATATACGTCAACATGGCGATATCATCAAATACGCACTTGCGGCCGGGCTAAAACACTTAGAGACTCGCGGTTTAATTACGGTATTTAGCCGTTAATTACTACTATATTCAACGAGAGTGACAGTAACAGTCCGATTATGACCGTCACGCAGCAAAGTTAGTTTCACCTTATCTCCGACAGCGTATTCCGAAACCAAACTAGACAAACTACCCTTGGTGCCAACTTCTAAGTCGCCAACCTTAGTGATGACGTCGCCATCCTTGATACCGGCCTGGTCCGCAGGACTACCTTCAACGACACTATTAGTATTGTCATCACTAGTTATATATGCGCCCCTGGTGACTGATAGTTTATACTTCTTGGCAAGCTGAGGAGTAAGGCCGACATAACGCACGCCCAGATACCCCTTTGCAACCTTGCCATCCCGAAGTAACGTTTTGATGAGACCTTTGGCGGAATTGATAGGTATAGCAAAACCTATACCTTGCGCGCCCTGAGCGACGGCTGTATTGATACCGATAATCTGACCAGCCAGATTGACAAGTGGACCGCCCGAGTTACCCGGATTTATAGCGGCATCTGTTTGGAGCAAATCGGTCAGACTCTCGACTTGATTGTCCTCACTCTGAGCTGTAACTGGCCTACCGACCCCTGATATAATACCGCTAGTTACAGTATTTTGATATTCACCAAGCGAATTACCGATAGCAATGACGTTTTGCCCGATACGTACCGAGCTAGAATCACCTAGCGTCACCGGGACGAAATTCTTGGCACCTGTAACCTTCAAAAAAGCTAAATCATTGAGCGGATCAGTGCCAATTAGTTTGACATTGCTATATTCAGTGCCGTCACTAGTCATAACCGATATACTACTACTGCCCGATACGACGTGTTTATTGGTCAAGATATAGCCACTTTTGCTCAAAATCATACCACTACCCGCCCCAGTATTCGTTTGGGTTCCAAAAAACGTCTGACTCGTACCCTTAGTTATAATAGACACGACACTTGTACCAACTTTATTGGCAACGGCGGCTATGTTTTCTTCGCCCTCGCTCACTATAGCATTGCCGTCTTTGGCACCAAAATGATTAATTGTAGTCGTCTCGCTTAGTTTATACGCCAAAAAACCACCCCCTAGCCCTACGATAAAACATAACACCACGAGTAGTGTCGAGCTAATAAACTGTTTCGTTGGATGCACCTTGCGACCGCGACTGACGGCTTTATATGTGGAGCTACGGCCCACACGAGATTCGTTTTGTTTCCTATCCTTTTCCATATACCACCAAGTTTACATTTGCTATCTTACAGAGAGCTTAACCATTATTTATTGGCTTGGCGCACCAAAACCAACGAATATAACGACCACGAGAGCTAACACAAAAATTATAGGTAGTAGAACGTCATTCACCATGATTTTTTCGTGACGATGCTGCGATACATAGAGTTTTTCAGCCAAAAAACTAAGTGCTATTAATATGAAGCTTATTTGTGGCACACGCAAACCAGCCATAAACGGCAGCTCATAAGCGATAGTCCAATGATAAAAAAGCCACGCCAACTCGGCGCAGACCAAACCCCAGACAAGACTTAGGAATTTAACGTTTTTCTCAGAACGCGAAGCCAATACGTGACTAGCCGACGAGTATCCAATAATCCATATTAGGAATACGTATAGAACCGACCACCACGAGTAAGCAACGCTTGTTACGGCCATTGAACCAACAAATATAGCAGCACCAGCTTGCATAGATACGTAGATTTTACGCGAAGCTGGTTTGAGCAATAATAGCCATAATGCATAAAATAGCGTGATAATTACTTGTGCATTAAAATCACCCTGAGCTGATTGTCCCGCCAAATATATTAGAGTAAGCGTACTAACACTAACCGTCACATCGACTAAATTAGATTCGATATGTTTGTACCAAAACCTCGGTCGGACCGCCAAGACTCGCCATTTACTGAGGAATATTAACGCCAAACCTCCCCACATCGTGCCAGTTATCACTGTCACGGCCAGAATAGCAGCAGCGAGCCCTAAATTCAGTACTACATAAATAGTCTCGCTAATTGCAGTTCGTCTTTTGACTGTACGAAGTAACTCCATATCTACCTAATTATAGCATTTAATCCGTCTTGGTCGGTTGTGGACCGATGACTATCACAAATTGTACAGTATCATCGACGCTAATCGGTGGATTCTTAGTAGATATAGATACCTTGTAGCGCTTAGCCAGGGCCGCCGCTGTGGCCGGACTCTTTGAGCCAATCTTGTATATTGCGTAGCGAGCCTTGATCTTGGTCGGAGAATCACCAGTATCAACTACATTGTAGCCGGCCTCTGTTAGTTTGTCGGCCTCGGTGCCAGCTACACCAGGCTCACCAGAGCCATTAAGTACCACTATGGCAGCCGCCTCACGCGTCACTGGACTTGAATTTAATTGCTTGTTTACATACGCACGAAGCTCACCATATTCATACAAACCAGCAGCTGGTTGCACAACACTCTGGCCGCTAACCATGCCAGTCGACATCATGGACTGTTCTTTGTCATTAAGTGCGATAGACTGTATTTTGTCACTAGGAATATCCTTCGCAAGCGACACCAAGGTACGAATTTCTTTGGCTTCAAAAGTCGTACGAAGATTATTACCAAGAGCATTGATAATCGATGTCACCTTACCAAAATCAGACAGCACACCTGCACTCAGAGCCTTTTTCTGCAAGGCGACTAGTATCTTGCGTTGGTTGTTTTCACGGTCGAAATTAGACTGAACGAGACCCCATGTGGGCGACGAATCACCCCTAGCCTGGGCTAGGTACAATATATGCTCGGCGTCTAGTACGTTTGGACCGGCCGGCAAATCAATGAAGTGACCGCGAGGAGGGCACCTCTTTAAACGCTCAGCGTAACTAACCCGCCAATCACCGACACCACACTTCCAATCAAAATTGCTGTCCATAATACTACCTGGCGCTACACCAGCAGGAGTAGGTCCATCACCCTCTATATTTATAGTCAGATGGCCGCCAACAGCCTTTACTAGATCGCGCATAACTGTGTAATTGACATTTACACCATACTGAATATCGAGACCGAAGATATCGCCTATGAAATCAGCTGTTTTAAGTAAAGCCTTGCGGTCTTCTTCGACACCCTCTTTATTATCATGAACACAACTATAATAGGCGTTAATCTTGCCCACGTAGCCTGATGGACAGGCCCGAGAATACTGTACATACAAATCACGCGGAATACTAATCATATAAGCGTTCTTTTTCTTTTGATTGATACTAACAATCATCATGGAATCAGTTAAATTAGCACCCTCGTGCCCAGGGTCGTCTTCGGATGTACCTAGAATCAAAATATTACTGCGACCATTGGCGTCTTCTTTGAGTGGTGCATTTTGAAAAAGCCCCAGAAGATTACCTTTGAATATATTGCCGCTAGCAAGTATCAAATTTACCGCAAAATACCCGCCATAGCCTAGGCCACCAATCAATAAAATAATACCGAGCCATTTTAATATACGCTTTTTGCCAAATTTACGCTTGAGCTTAGGAGCTTTACGTGGCTTGGATTTACTACGGTCCTCTTGGTCTTCGTACTCGATATCACGAAGTGAAGCATCTATCTCAGCACGACTAATACTACTCTGAGTTGGACGTGGTGGCTGTTTTTTGGATCTAGCCTCATCTTCCTTGGTAGAAATGCCCTGCAAAATATCTGGATCTTTTTCGCCAGAGATAGCACCGCCTACACGCCTGCCTGGCTGTCGGGGTACAAAACCTTCCATAGATGTCGGTCGTCTCGCCATAAATACTTATTCTACTATACAGAATTTTTATGCTTATGAATAGATTGTAGTATGGAGATTTTAAGTATTTTACTATATATTAGGTGGAAGTGAACGAATTAAAAAACACAAAATTTCTCTGGTTAAAAGATTTCATCAGCCTATTACTATTTATCTTGGCAGTAATCGTTGGTACGTTGCTGATTAACACTTATGTTTTTCGTAGTTTTAGCGTCTCGGGGCCAAGCATGGAAAAAACCCTATACACCGGTGATCGATTAATCGTCGATCGGGTGCCCGTCACCTGGGCACAGCTACGTAATCAATCTTATGTGCCTCCGCGCGGGCAAGTGATTGTATTCAAAAACCCACAATTTACAAGTGGTAGCCCCGACGAATACATCGTAAAACGAGTGATTGGCCTCCCTGGTGAACGAGTGGTGCTCAAAGATGGTCATTTCACCGTCTACAACCACGATAATCCCAATGGATTTAACCCAGATGACAATAATCACGGCGAACCAGGCAGCCCTACCAGTGGTACTGGCGACTGGACCGTCCCAACAGGCACACTATTCGTTAGTGGCGACCACCGCCAAGGCAATTATTCATATGACTCACGTAGCGGTTTAGGTTTTATACCCCTGTACGATGTAGTTGGTCCAGTCAGCGTACGGATATTTCCGTTTACCGAAATGCGATTTTTCTAGATTAACCTAGTTTTTGCTCAATTGATTTTAGCTCTGATTCACTCTTGAAACGAATTACTATCTGACCGCCGCCCTTGCTGTTAGTCCGAACAGACACTTCATCGGTGCCCAAACGGCTACGCCAATGCTTTGCGACAGGGCTATCGACAGTGGACTTAGCTAACTTTTTGACAGGTTTTTTGCCTTTTAGATCAACAACGTACTGCTCGATTTGACGAGCACTCCATCCTTCGTTGATGATACGCGGCAAAATAGTTGTCACAATATCGTCACTAGCACCCACTAGTGGCCTAGCTTGTCCCTCTGTTAAGCTGCCGTCCTCTAGCGCACTACGAGCCTCCACGGGCAGCCTAAGTAGACGCATGGTATTACTAATACTGCTAGCAGATTTGCCACCAACACGTTTGCCGATTTCATCGAGCGATAGATTGAACTGATCGCGAAGTTTCAGATAAGCCGTAGCTGTTTCGAGCGGGCTCAAATCACGTCGCTGTACGTTCTCGATGAGCGACACCTCTAATTTACGCTGACCGTCCATAGTACGTACAAGTGCTGGGACTGTCTTAAGTCCAGCTAGCTTAGATGCACGATAACGCCGCTCACCAGCAACAATTTCAAACTTATCACCAGTAGCTACGACGACAATCGGCTGCAAGACACCATGCTCTTTGATAGATGCCGCTAGCTCCCCCAGGGCTACTTCGTCGAATTTACGCCTGGGCTGGTCAGGATCGGCCTGAACATCACTAAGTTTGAGCTCGCGGAGCTGGCTAATTTTGCCATCTTGCGAAGCAGTAGGATCAAGTGACTCCTCGATAAGTTCAGTTGGTATCAGCGAATCAAAGCCTCGCCCCAGGCCCCTACTAATCATTACGCCTTGCCCTCGATTCTATCAATAATTTCCTTGGTAACTGATTTATAGGCCCTAGCACCTTTGCTCCATTTATCATACGCCCCTACTGGCTCACCGTGGCTAGGAGCCTCAGCTAAACGAATATTACGTGGAATTGTAGTGTCAAATACCTTGGCTGCAAAATATTTTTTGATTTCAGCGTGCACTTGATTGCTCAAAGTTGTGCGGCTGTCCATCATAGTAGGCAGCACACCGAGTAGTTCGACGCTAGGATTCATAGCCTTCCTGACCAATTTCATGGTTTCGAGTAACTGACCGAGGCCTTCTAGGGCATAAAATTCAGCTTGCACTGGTAGTAACACATATTTGGCGGCTATCAGGCCATTAACCGTGAGCAAGCTCAGACTAGGTGGGCAATCGATGATCATATAGTCATACTCACCAGCCAGCGGAGCTAGGGATTCTTTGAGTCGAGTAAATTTACGCTGGGCACTACCTAGCTCGGCCTCAGTATTAGCCAGATGAGCAGTTGTCGGTAGTAGTGATAAATTTTTGTGTTCAGTCTTCATTATCACTTCGCTAGCAGGTACTTCACCTAGTAAAACTTCGCTAATTGTCGATTCTAACTTGACCTTATCTACACCCAAACCGCTCGAAGCATTGCCCTGAGGATCAAGATCAACTAGTAAGACGCGCTTCTTGGATTTTGCTAAATAATAGGCCACATTAACAGCCGTGGTTGTCTTGCCGACACCGCCCTTTTGATTAGTTACAGCGATTACATGCGCCACTAGTTATACCCTCGCTTCATCTAGCCTAATTATAGCATGAGCGTAGACTAACACCCAACAAAAATCCCCGCCAGCTAGCGGGGATTTAAGTTACTTTATAGATGTTATTTCAATCTGTGAGTATTTTTGGCGATGCCCGTTTTCTTTGTGGACACGCTTTTTAGACTTGTAACGAATAATGCGGAGCTTGTCGCCCTTTACAAGTGGCTCGACAACCTTTGCACTAACCTTTACGCCCTTAACAACAGGGGTACCGACTTCGGTTTTATCGCCGTCGATAGTTAAAAGTGCATCAAGAGTGAGCTCTTTTGTTCCTTCCGGGAGGAGGTCCACCAGGAGGGTCTCTTTTTCGGTGACTACATACTGCTTGCCACCAACCTTGACTACTGCTTTCATAATTTCCTTTGTTTAATTATCAATCTAATAGATTGTAACAGATATGGGCTGGATTTTCAAGGCCTAACGCTGCACAACGATTGAATTATTGGCATGCAGCCACCCATGTACATTACCGCAGTCCATAAATTCACCCGTCGTAGGGATGACCATCACCTGCTGCCCCTGTATGGCGGCGTGCTTCATGGGCTCGATAATATAAAATTCACCCGAAACATCAAGTTGAGCATAATTATAAATTGCCGTCAGCATGTCGTAATTGAACAAATATTTACTAATATTAATCTGGTTACTAGGTGCCGTAGCCGGATCGGGACGCTCTATCACACCTTGAAAAGCCCCAGTGTCTTCGCTAAAATCAATCACACCATAACGCCCAACTTGATCCTGTGGAACAGTGGTCGATAGCATACTACTGATACCCTCGGGCGTAGATTCTATCATGCGCTTAATCTCACTACTGCCGTCACGATTGTAGACAAAATCATCGCCACTAACTACTACAACAGATTCGCCCTTTTGGATAAACTGATACACTAGCGCAGGTGGAATAGCCGTGCCATATTTGCCGTTGGCGTCTTGTTCAATTATTTTGAATATTACCCCAGTTGGTGGATGTACCAGCTCCAGCATGTCTTGTTTTTTGTTGTATGTCAAAAACTCATTGAGCCGCTCATTCTCCATATAGTAATCACGGATCTGAGTACTTCCTTTGTTCACAACGATAAATATCTCGCTGATACCCGCCTTGACGATATCACGCACGATGTAATCTATCAGAGGTCTGTTGCCGATAGGAAGCATAGCTTTGTCGATTGTCTTAGTAATAGGTAAGCGTCTGGTACCCCAGCCTGCTGCCGATATAATTGCTTTTGTTACTACTGCCATTTGTATCTCCTTGCCCTATATTATATCTGACCACCCGTATATAGCGCTACTATCATAATTGCTAGCACCGTTAAGCCCGAGGCTTTGTATAACGCCTGGTGGTATCGCCAAGATTGGCGCACTGGTTGCGGTAGTTTTTTGCGATTAATATACGTCACGAGCGACACTACGGCTGCAAATAATACCAATATAACCGAACCAAGTACCGCCGGTGTCATACTCTGTAACGCTAAGCCGAATTGCGACATAAAACTCATATTAGCACCGACAATCGGAGCCTCGGTAATAGGCGTGGGCGTCAGACTAACGCCAGCAACAACTGGAGCTGGCCGTGATCCATACATGGCCACTATCAGTGTCGTGGGCTCACCGTCGAGTACTCCATCTACCACAGCAAAGCCTACGTCAGTGTAGTGTTTGTTCAAAATATTTGCCCGGTGCTTGGGCGAGGCCATCCATGCGGCTAGCGTGGAATTGGCCGATGAAAAGTTTTTGGCCAAATTTTCACCTGCATAGTCATAATCATAGCCTGCTTTGCTAAACCATACCCAAGGAGTGACGCCACTAGGTGACACGTGAGCCCAATATTGGTGATTAAACATATCGTGAGCTTTCATGGCGGCGGCTTTGGATAGAGCAGTATTGGAAACTAACGGTTTGTAACCATTGCCAGCTCGCTGAGCATTGGTGTCATCTAGCAGGTGAGTAGTACTAATCGGCTGCTGAACACCCAAAACCGACCCACTATGGAGCCAATTAGAGCCAAATATCAACGCTAGAACCACTAATATAAGTAACGCCAAGCCATACCATCGCACTAAATGTGGACGATAATTATTCTTTTTGTGCGGAACAACAGCCATCTTAACGTGGCGGCGCATATGCTTACGGGTAATCGCCGCTTTTTTGCGGACAGCTACTGGCTTTTTGATTGATTTCTTTTTGGTATTTGACATAGTGGTGGTACTACTAATGCTTAGTATACCAAATCTACAAATAAAAGCGAGAGGTGTATCACCTCTCGCTTATTTTGCGTGTTAGTTTGTAGGAGCGGTCAGACTCTTATACGTTTGCTCGGCTAGCTTTTAGCTTGCGGCGAGTGAATTCTTCGACTGCAATTACTACGATAATCATAGGAATCCAGTAGTACCAGCAGACGCCTAGGAATTTGAAGCAACCATCAGTTTTGTGTGTTGCTGCACCAGCAACCTTGCTTTCTTTGGCAGTAGAACCGCCGTCATCATCTGATACGCTACCGGCATCGTCGGTAGCACCCTGCACATCACCATCGTCGACAGCTACATTGCTAAACCCATTGTTATCACCATCTGAATCACCGGAATTAGAACCACCGTTATCCTGATTACCGTCGTCGTTGTTGTCAACAACTGGTTTTGTGTATGTGAAACTAAATGTCTTGGTAGTCACATTGCCAGATCGGTCAGTGGCAGTTAGCGTAAACTTGTAGTCGCCCTCAACCGTTACAGTAAACAGTGGATTAAGCGCGCTTGGGTCGCTAACTACATTGCTGTCGATATCAGGATTAGCGCTATCGCCTACCCATACGTAAGTGTTACCTGTTTGACTAGGGTCACCGTCTTCATCAGTCAGGCTTGGCTGAATAGTACCAGCGCCAGTTACTACGCCAGTTTCATCACCAGTGATATTTGGACCAGTGTTGTCGATAGTAAAGCTGATTACCTTGGTAGAATTTGCGTCTTTGTTACCATTATTACCACCTAGGGCGCTAGCTTCGTCACGAGCTTCAAGTTTGACAGTATATAGACCATCACCGTCAAGGGTAAATAACTCTTGGTCGCTAAACGTAGTTTGGTTATTTACCTGGCGTGGTGATACTACGGATGTAGTAATGTCAGTACCATCCTTGGTAACTGTTACATAGTAATGGAACACGTTATCATCTTGGATACTAGCTTTGATGTTTACAGGTCCTTGTAGGGTCTGTCCGTCTAGTGACGAACCAAGAGTCACAACAGGTGCCGTTGAGTCATATACCATGTACATCCAGTCGCTCCACTCACTTACGTTACCGGCTGCGTCTACGGCTTGTACGCGAAATGCGTCAGTACGATCTGTTGGTGGTAACCAGTTTTTGATTGTGCTATCAACAGATGCGTCAGTACCGCTAATGGTAGTATGGTAGCCGCCAAGTGATTCGTAGTTGTAGTGATCGACGACTTCGCTGTTGCCATTTACATCAAGTGTTACAGGATTCCACTGTGGATACACAGCCTGGCGCTTGATAAGCACTGGTATAGAGCTTAGTGCGTAGGTGTGATTGTCGTTTACTGCAAACAGTTTCAAACCATCTGGTTGTGCAGGATTAGTGTTGTCGATAGTCAAGGTAAATGGACCAGCTTCATTGCCAGCTGCATCGTATGCGTAGATCTTGTAAGTACCCTCACCTAGCCAGCTTAGACCCTTGTAATTTTTGCCTGGCACAACGTTTGTCCACTCAGTTACAAACGTACCGTCTTCTTTGGTAACTTTTATCTTTGAGATATGATCATCAGTTGCTTCAATTTCGGGTTTTTGCGCACTGCTAGCTGTCGCGCCGTCATTCAGATAGGTACCCGTCCTGTTGTCGGTATAGTTTCGATTAATCTCTACCTTAAGTACAGGAGCATCGTTGTCTATCGCGAATGTGCGAACAGCAGTAGCGGCAGTATGTCCAACGAGGTCTTTTGAACCAACCTTTAGTGTATATGCACCGTTTGGTAAGCCAGCTAAATCACAAGTAGTCGACCAGCTAGTTCCAGATACATTGTTGGTCTTCCATAAACAAGTATTGTTTGCAGGATGTTCACCATTAGGACCAGTCAGGTGTACTACTACCGTGCTTAGATCTGCAGCATCTATAGCCTCTATAGTTACGGAAGTATTATTGTTAACTACGGCACCATTTGTAGATGGATTAGTTATCTTGACTACAGACTCTTCGTTATCAAGAGTGAATTTATAGGCATTTGTACTAGACTTACCAAAGCCACCGTCGGCTAGGTAGTAGTTAGAATCCTTATTACTTAGTGCGTCAACCAGCCTAAAGTACAAACTGATATCACTATAAGTCTTATTGGCAAAGAAACTAGGTACGTAGCTTGCGCTACTAGTGTCGGTACGATTAGTTAGATCGATATGTGCCATGTATTTATTAGTTACAGCATCTACAAGCTCTACCTTAGTCCAGCCAGTTGCTGGCGGACCTGCGAATCCAGGGATACGGAAACCAATTTCAGATCCAACTAGTTTCAATGGCTCATCGGTAGTAAACGTTACGTCTAACTTCCCGCCATTTAATAGTGAGCTGGTATAGTTTACTCCGTTGTCCGTGATTATATTACTCAGAGTAACGTTTGTAGCCACTGGAGCAGTATTGTCAATTGATACGCTCTTGAACAAAGGAGTGTTGTGGTTCAACACACCATCTGCACCTTGCGCCAATATACAGTAGCTGCCGTCCAGAGAGCTCGTATCAAGTGTTGCCGTATAATGACCGTCCACTAGTGTGCCATTTACGGTATATGCGCTCGATAGTGCCGGAAGATTATTCTTACACTCACCAGAGCTATTCTGGTCTGCTAGCCAAAACTTAACACCTGCTACGCCACTAGCAACGTCGTTCACAATTGGATCATCGGCATCGACAGATATTTGCAAAGTCTTCGATACTAAGCTTGGCGCAACTAAGTTCGTCAGTACTGGTTTTTTGCCATCAACATGTAATTCTTGGTTATCAATGCGATAATAGTTTCCGATGTTATCGTATACACGGACAGCCAGTGCATAAACGCTGCCGTCTTGGACATCGTTTACGTTACTACAAAGATCCTCAACATTGAAAGTTTTAGTAAGTGTGTTACCTACGAAATTAGCGTTAGTCCAGCCATTACATTCGTTCTTCTGACTAAATTTACCGTTTGATTCTTTATTTAACCTAAATACAATCCATTTAACATTATCAACACCGCTACCAATACCATCATCAGGATTAGACACGGTGAATTTGACGTTATCACCGGGTCGTACATAACGAACACCGTCAATAAGCTTACCGCCAGTGACTGTTAAACTTGCAGTGGGTGCAGTACGGTCAACCATAAAGCTGTCGCTAGAACTAGTAGTAGTATTGCCGGCGTAATCAGTAAAGACCGCGATGAACTTATGTGTTCCATCTGATAATCCATCCCAAAGTGTCTGGTTATTCGTATTCTTTGTATCAAAATTCTTGTGATCGCTTGTTAGTGTCCACACGAGATTCTCTGGGGTTACTGAATCTATGTATACAGACTTAGTCGTCCCAACTTCAGATGTAATTGGACGGACGTGGAAGCCCTGATCAGTACCATAAACAGTCAGAGGCTGCAGCTGCCATGTGACAGTAGGAGCAGTGCTATCGATAGTAAACTTCCAAGCATCACTCCATGGTCCTACATTACCAGAGGCATCAGTATATCGAACCTTCCAATAGTAATCACCATCCTCTAGGTCGTTGCCAGGAACTGGAGTTGAACTACCGACCCTACCGCTACCGTTGTAATTAGGAACGGTCCATACGTAACCGCCATCAGTCCAAACCTCATCTTTATGCTCTGCCTTAGTGACACCGTATTCAAATGTCACTGGACTAGCATCAGATGGTGCAGTCCAAGAAAAGCCCATATCCCTCAGCGTGCCCATGTTGAGAACGCTACCGTCAGTAGGACTTGGATTAGTGGCCTGACCGGGAGCAGTCGTGTCACTTGTTACAAGATTAACCGTCTCGTTGAGAACGCGCTCACCCTCTGTGGTGTTGATAGTGGCAGACAAGTTGATAGGAAAAGTTCCAACCGTATCTGATTTCAAGTAGAATGATCCGTCTACTTTATCCAAAAATGAAGAGTTAACGGTCTTAGACGAGTCCCAATTTGTCGAATCCGTCGAAACCTCAGCCCCACCAGTAGCCGTAGCTGTAATTGCAGCACTACCTAAACTTACGTGAAAATCATTCCACCCACCAAACAATGATTTAAACTCTACAAATGTATATAGTGAGCCGACGCCGCTACCAGCTTCCGTATGAACGACACTAGCCGATGGCGTTAGTTGATATGTAGTAAGCGGCAATGCATTTGCTGTTTGTGCTGACACCAGTGGTGCTAATGAGCTTACTGCCAATACTGCCGACATAAAGCCGAGCGTGCTACGCTTAAATATATTTGAAATTCCCTTTGTCAGTCTTAAAGACATATAAAACACTCTCTCCCTTACAGCACAGCCCACTCTGCACAACACACACTTTGTTATTGATACTATACTACCACATATTGACAAATTTGTAAATAGTTTATGTAGATAGTAAACTGCTCTGTTCTGTAATAAATATCATTCTAAGCATGTCCACTTTTTACTGGGATTGTGAGCGTGTAATATTAATTACATGGAAAAGTTTGAGGGATCCAAAAACAAGTCGTATATCGAATATCCATACATGCCCACCGAGGGCGAGATAGTATATGTGAGTGCCGACAACGAATATTTGGTACTAGCCAAAGAATTCGCACGCGAATTTTCGCTCGACAAAAACATGCCCAATGCCAGTGTCATCGTGCGCGACGGCCAGGTGCTAGGAATTGGTGCCAACGGTAGCGATTACCACGACAATAATGGTTGTGAGCGCGTACGCCAAGAGATACCAACAGGCCAAGGCTACGAGCTATGCGAGGGCTGCCACCCCAAAAACCACGGTGAACAATCAGCTATCAATAATACTCTGGCTCAGTATCCTGACCTGGATTTGAGCGGCGCCGAAGTGTATTTATGGGGCCACTGGTGGTGCTGCGAGAGTTGCTGGCAAGCAATGCTAACCCAAGGTATCACCAAAGTATACTTAGTCGATGGCAGCGAGCGACTATTTAACCGCGAAAGCCCCGATAATATTATCGGGCATCAATTCGACTAAAATCCCCTAACCTACCTACAAGCCCGAGCCTAAGTGCAAACTTGGCTCGGTTTTTAATAGACCAGTTATATTAAATTAAAAAAATAATAGCACCATACTAAATGGTGCTATATGAGTCGGAAGAATTACTGCATGCTCTCCAAATATGCTTGATATGCCGCATTGGCACTACGAAGATCCTCGACAGCCCAGGCGTACATACGCCTGACTTGGTCATAATTACCGAGTGACATCTCCAAACTACCGAGCAGCATCGTGACGTATTCATGATCATAGGTGGGATCATCGACGACTTCCAAGTTGCCCTTGTTCATCAATTCGTTCCACAGACTAGTGATACTGGCGATATCCTTGCGGGCATCGCTACGAGCCGTAGCAAGTTCACGACCGGCTTTTGCCAGCTCAGTCTGCGCATTACTGACACACTGAAGTAATTCGGCACGGCGAGCCACATCATCAGCTCGCATCGTCTCTTGATCAGCCTCGATTATTGCCGCCAATTCTTGCATATCCATACATATCTCCTCGAAGAACGAATCACACCGGGTTGTGCGATTACATTACATACCATAACATATAAGTCTAAGATTATCAATATCGTAATCTAGGTCATACAAAAAATATCACCATGGGTATATAATAAGATTACTACTGTTGCGAGGTACAGCAGTTGAGCACATTAGGAGGTATTATGTATTGGCTGATGGCTTTATCCGTTATCATCATGCCCATCATGGCACTAGTTGTCGTATTTGCTTATGAAGTTGGTAGATATCATCTAGATAGTCACAAAGGACGATTTGCCATGCGGCCTACAACTGGCAATATCATCACGACGACAGTTGTGGCACTGATATCGATCGCTTTATGTGCAGGACTAGGTCTATTGGTCCTACACCTTTTTGCGCCCGTCGGCTTGACTGCCGCCGTCTATGCAATCCTGTGGATACTGTCGGCAATCATGTCACTCTACATTGCTATGAATGCCAGTAGTGCATAATCCCCACACAGGAGAGAACCTAACCTCTCCTGTTTTCAAATTCAGAGCCTAAAAAACTAAAATACACCGAGTAATTGACATAGCACAAGCGATATGATATCTTGGAGGTGTTCCCGTCCAAACGGAACAAACACCACAACAAACACAAACAGGGGGATAATGATGCATAGCAGAATTATCGACAGGGATACCAACCTAATGTATCCAGCACGGGATATCCATGGAGCCACAGCCAAAGAATCCGCCGTCTGCAACGACGACACATAACTATGAGAAATTGATTAATTACTCCTCTGAGTAATTATTTTTTATTTTTCTTTCCTTTGTCCTCGCGGTCGTGAATGTCCCTATGATTCAGACCATAATAATGAGCCATCTCATGCCAAATCGTGCGTTTGATTTGCTCGAAAAGTTCGCTTTCACTATGCACTACACGTAAAATCGAGTGCTTGAATAGCGTAATTTTGTCGGGAGTCATCGCCGCCCAGGTATTTCCCCGCTGCGTAAGCGGTATGCCCTCATATAATCCGAGGAGCACCATGCCATCACGTATTTTCATACGCTGGATTTGCTCTGGTGTAGGATTATCGGCCATGGTTATGACAACGTTTTCTAACCCCTTAATATACTCTTGGGGTAGCTCATCCATTGCCCTTGTGATGAGCGTATCGAACTCAGCGTCACTAATATCATTCATATAGTTACTATACTATATATAGTAATATTAGTCATTCTCGAAAGTAAACCAATCGGGATCTTTTTCGATGTCTTTGACTATCTTATTCCAACTAGCCGTCAGGTCTTCTTCGCTGACGTCTTCTAGGGTATCAAAAGCCTCTGGCTCGCTTTGCTCGGCCTCCATGGCTTCACGCAGCCCATCGCCATACGGGTCTGGTGTATCAAACTGTATTTTTTTGTTAAATATATTCATATTTGTGTTTTATTAGTTTATGTGTTCATAATAGCATAAGAATCATAAAATGTCAATAATCAGGTATGGTACACTAGTGTTATGCAAGCTGTAAACCATTCACTAGCCGGGGCGATTGTAGCAGTTATAGTACCAGCGCCACTCGTACCAATAGCCGCCATAGCTAGCCATTACCTACTAGATATGACGCCACATTTCGGCAATCATCCGACGATTCACCCGTGGACATACAAATTCAAGGTCTGGCTAGTAGCCGATGCCATACTGTGCGTAGTTGCCCTACTATACGCCATGGCGCTGCAACCAAACCACTGGTTTATCATCGGTGTTGGAGCGTTTTTTGGGGCGGCACCTGATCTGCTATGGATATGGAATGGCAAGGGCCCACGCTGGTTCAAAAAGTTCAGCCACTGGGCATCTGTAATCCAATGGGGCGAACGACCAGACGGCTGGATTTTAGAGCTATTCTATACGCTGATGATGGTAATTACCCTATATCTACTAGCTTAGACGTGAGGCTTAGACACATAACGATTACCAGTGATATAGAACCGCCAAGGTGTGTCCTGGGCCCTAGATATGCCAACACGTGGACCGGCAGTTATAGCACTATCTGGTAATGGCAGCTGAGGCACTAGTTTCAGGGGCGCCTCATGCAAATCATGGCCACGAAAAGTAAAATCTATACCCAGTGCACTGGTGAGCTTAGCAGGACCGTTGGTGGTATTAATACCCTTCATGCCACGATGTACCTCTATAACATCAATACCATCAAGCGGTTCGACAGCCCTAATTAGAACACCCGCACCGTGTCCAGTCTGGCCAGTAACAATATTGGCGCAATAATGCATACCATAGGTAAAATACACATACAAATAGCCATACGGGCCAAACATCACCTTGGTACGCTCTGTCTGGCCACGATAGCTATGGCTGGCTTCGTCAAACTGATCGTAAGCCTCGACCTCAACGATACGCACTCGCACCCTAGACCCGTCATCAAACACACGCTCCAATTCACAGCCAAGTAGTAGCGGCGCAACCTCCCACGATGGTACGTCTAGAAAACTAAAATCATCCACCCTCTAAGCCTTTTGCAGGTAAATAACTAGCTCAGTATCCTCGACCTTGGCGGTAGTATTGTAACTATATTCGAGCTCCGTTATCTCACTAGCCAGTGTCTCGGTGGCTATAACTTCACTGTATTCCTCGATAGCCTGCGCTAGCTCACTATCATCGGTGGAGAGCGACAAAGATATGCGATCATCGACGTTGAGCCCTGCGCTCTTGCGCGCGGCCTGCACGTGACGCACGACTTCGCGCATCAGACCTTCGCGCCTAAGCTCTGGCGTGATTTCAAAATCAAGTGAGACCTCGTCACTACCGGATTTCACCTCTTTGACATTGAGCTCTTCTCGGAGTATATCCTCAAAATCAAACGTCTCACCCAATTTCGGCACAGTGACGCTCGCTAACGGCTGGCGAATCTTGACTCTCTCGCGAGCACGCAAACTAAGTGCTTGATTGACATATTCGCGTACCGCTTCCATCTCGTTTAGAGTAGCTTCGTCGACACTATAATTAGCTGGCCAATTTAGTAGATGTACCGATTCGTTACCACCACCTAAATTCTGATACAATTCCTCAGACAAAAATGGCGTAAACGGCGCCAACAGGACCGACAGTTTGAGTAGTACATAGTGCAGAGTACGATATGCGTCAGATTTATCGCCATCGTCTTCGCTTTTCCAGAAACGGCGGCGCGAGCGACGCACGAACCAATTACTCGCATCCTCGATAAAAGGCAAGAACTCGCTCAGTGCTACTGGTATATTATATTCATCCATATGCTTAGTCACGTGCTGATTTAGCTGATGAAGACGTGATACAACCCATTTATCAAGCGGGTTAGTCAGGTCATCAGGATTGAGCGTAAACGGCTTAGTGGGGTCAAATTCCCAACCATCGACTTCGGCATACATAGTAAAGAAATCGTACATATTCCAAATCATCGTCAGTTTACGCGCTACATCACCTACATCTTTGTCCTGCAGGGCAAAATCTTCGCCATTTAATAGCGGGCTACTGAGTAGCAAGAAACGCAAAGAATCGGCGCTAAATTTGTCCATCAACTCATTTGGATCAGTATAGTTGCCGTAGCTTTTGCTCATCTTGCGACCATCGTTACCAGCTACGATACCGGTAGTTACGACATTTTTGAACGGAGACTCACCAAACAAACCGACACTCACTACGTGCATATAGTAGAACCACGCGCGCACCTGACCAATGTATTCAACCACGAAATCACCTGGGAAATTGGCCTCAAATTTATCTTTGTTTTCGAATGGATAATGGAATTGCGCAAATGGCATACTGCCACTCTCAAACCAACCATCGAGAACCTTGTCGATGCGTTTGTAATGCACGCCGTCGCGGTCAAATTCGATATCATCCACCCATGGGCGATGATAATCATCAAGCTCTACGCCACTTAGCTCTTTCAACTCAGCGTAGCTACCGACAACTATTTGCTGTTTGTTGCCATCGTCGTCTACACCCTCCCATACTGGCATGGCCGTCGCCCAAAATCTGTCACGGCTGAGATTCCAATCTGGCGCTTGTTCGATATTTTTCTCGAAACGTCCATGTTTGAGATGCTCGGGGAACCAGTTAATCTGCTCATCGTTTTTGCCAAGCATCAATTCTTTTTGCCCCTGTACATCGAAAAACCAGCTAGGGTGTGCACGATACATGAGGCGCGTCCCACAGCGGTGACAGTGCGGGTAACTGTGGCGAATATACTCAATCTTCCAGACAATGCCACGTTCATGTAGAGCCTTGGCTATCGTCTTGTTGATTTCCCAGACGTTTTCACCCTCCCAGTCGGTCTGATCATATAGACCGTTTTCATCAATGACATGAACGACTGGTATTTTGTTTGCCTTGGCTAGCTCAAAGTCCTCCTCGCCATAGGCTGGCGCAATATGAACTATCCCAGTACCGCTATCTAGGGTCACATAATCCGCATGCCAAACTTGATGTGCGTTTTCGCCACGATTCTCGCCCATAAGTGGCTCGTAATGTAGTCCTACGAGGCGAGAGCCATCCATTTCTTCGAGCAATTTATATTCTAAGACATTGTGCTTTTCATCGGTCAGAACTTTTTCGAGTAAATCCCTGGCTATGATAAATTGCTCACCAGCGACTTCAACGCGAGAATATACCTCGTCTTTGTTGACAGCAAGCGCCGTGTTCGCGGGGAGCGTCCATGGTGTTGTGGTCCAAGCTAGCATATAAACGGGGTCGTTTGATTCCGTCTCACCATAATCAGTAAGCTTGAATTTAGTATAGACACTGGGATCAGTAACATCCTGATACGCACCAGCGTCCATGGTGACTTCGGCTTTACTGAGCGGAGTTGCGTCACGCGTACAATACATGAGTACTCGCTCACCTTCGTAAATCTTGCCTTTGCCATGAAGCTCCTTGAAAGCCCACCAGATAGACTCCATGTATTCTTTGTCCATAGTCTTGTAGGCATGATCCATGTCGACCCAGCGACCAATACGGTCAATCGTATCATTCCAGAGACTACT
Source organism: uncultured Candidatus Saccharibacteria bacterium (assembly GCA_964545515.1). GTDB lineage: Bacteria > Patescibacteriota > Saccharimonadia > Saccharimonadales > Saccharimonadaceae > UBA2112. The sequence continues at coordinate 95,907 of CAZJFK010000001.1, forward strand.
CGTCTGTACCATGTTGTCACGAGCGGTCGTAATGTATTCTTCGAGACTGATTTTCGTACCGATATCACGACGGTCTTTGATACCTAGCTTTTTCTCGGTGAAAACCTCAGCCGGTAGACCATGGCAATCCCAGCCCCATACGCGCTCTACGCGTTTGCCCTGCATAGTCTGATAGCGAGGTACGGCGTCTTTGACGATACTACTCAGTAGCGTACCATGATGTGGCACGCCAGTGATGAACGGTGGGCCATCGTAAAATACGTAAGCATTATCAACTGGTCGCTGCTCAACTGATTTTTCAAACGTACCGGCGGTCTTCCAGCGTTTCACCCAATCTTTTTCATATTCTAGCGCCCGACGACGTGAATTTGCTTTAAATTTCATCGCTATACTCCTCTCCTAGTTCACCCTTAGTACGACGCTCAATCGGAGTGGTCTCTGGCAATACATCATCCATATCCAAATCATACATAGCTGCTAGGGTTAATATCTCACCTAGTAGGTCGTTGTCATCAAACTCAGACTCATCCAGCAAATAGTCTAGATCTTCATCTACACCCGATTCATGTAATCGCCCCACGACAAGTTCGCGGTCTAGTTTTGGTTCGAGGCTCTGCTCCGGATTTGATTGTGGTGAAAATTCGCTCATTTCATCTCTCTTTCTATTAAATGTAGTGCTATTTTTAGTGCAGCTATCCGTCTACTGAGTAGTGTTTGCTGCGATTGACCAAGCTTCGGCATGTCTATTTTTTCGCATTTTTTCAGTGTCGATAGGAGCGCTCTATGTGCTTCATCGAGCTCATGATTGGTATATAGTTTTTCGGATTCCATCGTCTACCTTTCGTTTCTATAAATAAAAACCACTTCTTTTGTCTGTCAGAATCCCGATATATCAGGACGGTACCATCTGACTTCCAAAAGAAGTGATTCTTTGGCTCTTTATTGTTCGCTTTGACGTAGCGTTCACGCCCGGTTCTACTTTCTTTTGAATTTCTTCCGGGGGCTCGTGGGTGATAGCCACTTAACGCCTGTAATCTACAAGCGAACGCCTACGTATATTATAGCATTTAATTTAAGCAAATAAAGCTTTACCGAATTTGATAAACACTAGTCCAACCATAGCCACTAGCCACAGAGCAACTATGAATTTGTCCCAATCCTTATCTAGGAATTTTTCAATTGATTTCTGAGTAGATTTTTTGAAATCAAAAGTATTGAGGCGTAGATTGTAGTGTGTAATCGCTGCAAATAGCACCGTCATACTTGTTGTAACTGTCAGACACCAAGGACAAAGTACCTGAATCACATAAACACTACTGAAAAACAGCCAATAAGCGAAGACCACGCCTAAAACTAAGCCAGTCTGCATGGCTATCAAGAACCATTTAGGAAAAGTAACGCGTGATAGGCCTAGCACCGCAAACGCCAGTATAACCGGGAATCCCATAAGACCTATGAGCATATTCGGAAAACCAAATAAACTAGCTTCGTTGGTCTGCATGACAGTTCCACAATTAAGAACTAGGTTAAACGAGCAGCTAAGTACTGCATCAGGGTTTTTGAGAACAGTAATTTCGTCGACAGTAAGTACAAATGAGGCTAATAAACCTACTAACCCAAACAATAAAAATGTACCGAAAACCCATATACGCGATTCTTCTTGTTTGACCAGATCTTTACCAAAAATTTTGCTAAACATAGTAACTCACCTCATCTATTAGTGGGAATGGGGTTCCTCTCCACAACTCCCTTAGTTGACCATCATCCTTTGTCGCAACAATAGTTGGATATTCTACGACATCATATAATCTACAAAATTCAGCACCATCGACCGAATCTGGATCAATCACTTTGATTTCCTTGCCGGTACGATATGTAAATTCTTTCAGATAGCCTTCTACCTCAGCCCTATGCTCACTAGCTTGCCTGTAAACAATCGATAGCGCCATGACTATTTGTTATTTTTCTCTCGACGAGTCTTTAGAATTGCCTCAAATTCGTCTAGTGTTTTGAACTCGAAATACACGCTCGCAAAACGTACGTAAGCGACTTCGTTGCACTTCGCCAATTCATCCAAAACCAAATCTCCGATAGATTTAGATGGGACTTCAGATTCGCCTATGTCATGAACACCCTCAACAACATTGGCCACGATCTTTTCGATGTCACCCTCGTCCTCAAAAAACTTTCCAACAGAATTGGTAATAGCACTCTCGAGCTTCGCACGATCAAATAATTCGCGTTTGCCGTCTTTTTTGATAACAGCTATATTTGATTTTTCGATACGCTCATAAGTAGTAAAACGACGTCCATCTGGCGCTTCGCGACGGCGACGAATAGTGATACCGTCACCCACTTCACGAGATTCAATGACTCGACTGTCGCCAATATTAATAGGCTTGCTCACTGTATTCTACTCCTTGTCGTCTTCTTTTTTGGAATCATCTTCATGGCCGTGTTTTTTGCGGCGGCGCCTCAAAAATGCTGGAACATCTGATTCATCTTCTTCGACTACTGGTTCGTCTGGTGTATCCCAGATATTCTGATTAGGCTCATCTGCAAACGAAGCCTCTGGATCAGGAGTATCAAGATTCATATCAACACCCGCCATTTCTTCTTCGCTAATACCTAGATTCTCCACTTGGTGTACACGGTCTGCATCTGGATCGAGCGATACTTCTTCGCGGTCATAAAATCCGTTATCAAAACCAGTTGCAATAACCGTGATAACCAATTCATCCTCGAGGTCTGGTTTCAACGTAGCACCAAAGATAATATTGGCATCTGGCGACACAGCACTAGTGATAATTTCGGCAGCCTCTTGAATCTCACTCATGCTCATGTCGTAGCCACCAGTGACATTAAATAGCACACCCTTGGCTCCATCGATAGATACCTCTATCAATGGAGATTCAATGGCTTGCTGTGCAGCTTGTGCGGCTCGATCATCCCCACTAGCACGACCAATGCCCATCAGGGCACTACCGGCATTACTCATAATAGCCTTGACGTCAGCGAAGTCGAGATTGATAAGACCATGCTCGGTGATAAGCTCAGAAATACCCTGAACACCCTGACGCAATACATCATCGGCGATTTTAAAAGTCTCGAGTAGCGGAGTACGCCTATCAATCGTCTGCAATAGACGGTCGTTAGGGATAGTAATAAGAGTATCTACCTGACGACTCAGTTTATTAATAGCCCAATCGGCATTTACCCGACGCTTTTCGCCCTCAAAACTAAACGGCTTAGTAGCTACACCTACTACCAATATGCCAAGCTCACGGGCAACTTCGGCGACTATATAACCAGCGCCAGAACCAGTACCACCACCGGCACCAATTGTGACAAATACCATGTCGGCACCCTCGAGTGATTTACTAATTTCATCCCTAGATTCATTGGCAGCTGCTTCACCAACTGTTGGATCGGCACCAGCGCCCAAACCACCTGTGGTTTCCTTGCCTAGGTGAATTTTGATATCAGCTTTACTATTATGCAAAGCCTGAGCGTCTGTGTTCATTGCAATAAACTGAACACCAGATAGCCCTGCTTCTTTCATGCGATTTACAGCGCTACCTCCAGCGCCACCAACGCCAACAACTTTAATGCTAGCAAAGGTTTGAATATCACTTGGTGTAATTTCCGGCATAGCTACTCCCTATACTTTATTCATATATAAGTATACCACCTACTGCCGCTATAATACGAGAGCTAAACACTAAATCGTCTAAAAAATTTCTTCAATTTTTTGCTAGTCTGTTTTGCAGACTTATTATTCTTGGACTTAGATGAATCAAAATTATTATTTGTGTTCACGTCCATATGCATCAACCCTACGGCGACAGCGTATTCTGGCTTTTCGGTGTTTTCAGTAACACCGCTCACACCCGATGCACGTCCAACCTTAACGGCCAGTCCTAAACTATGCTTGGTATATTCGGCGATGTCTTTTAGGTTAGCGCCACCACCGGTGATTACGATACCGCTTGGTAGTTTGGCATACCTACCGGCCTTTTTGAATTCCTTGGTGATCAGTTCGAAGAGCTCTTCAAGCCGAGCATCGATGATTTCATATACATCAGCACGCGAAAATTCCAAAGTTTCTTTATCTAACTTGATAGACACAGTCTCGCTACCTGTCTGCGGTAATGCCGAGCCATGAGTAATTTTAACCTTTTCGGCTATCTCAGGGTCAGTTTTGAGACCTATCGCTAGATCATTGGTTATATTAGCACCCCCAACAGGGATAACACTCGTATATTGCAAATCGCCTTCCTCGTAAATAGCCACGCCAGTAGTAGATGCACCTAGGTCTATAACTGCAACGCCGTTTTCCATCTGTGACTCCGTAAGCACAGCCCTAGCTGCTGCAACTACCGATGGAACTATATTGTTTACAGATACCTTCACTATATCCATCGTATTATTGAGTGCTGCAACTTGCGGAACCATAGCCGATACGACGTTAGCATTAATTTCTAGCCTAGTACCAGTCATATTGATGGGATTACGTATACCTGGTTGGCCATCTAGGCGATATTCGTGTGGAACAACATTTAAAACTTCACGGTTAGCGGGAACTTTGCCCATAGTAGCAACTTCTTCTAGACGCAATATATCCTCGCCCGATACCACATGGTCAACAGAACTCACGGCAACCATACCATCGGTGGACGTGCTAAGTATATGAGATCCATTGATATTAACCGAAGCACCAGCTACCTGGTAGCCGCTCATGTGCTCGGCACTATTTAGAGACTCATCGATAGCCTGAGCGGGTCCGTTTACATTGACAATCGAGCCCTTGCGAAGACCGCTACTCTTTGCCTCTCCTGTACCGATAATAGAAATTAATCCAGATGTACCATCGACATGACCGACAACACACTTAACAGTATCGGTGCCTATGTCTATACCAACCGCGTACTGAGATTGTTCCTGCATAACTATATTATAAATATAAAACTGGTTTTTGAACAGGCTTATGGCAATTCTACAAAGAAGTTAGAATTTCCGCCCCTGTTTCGGTAATCAAAACCGTGTGTTCAAAATGTGCCGCAAGACTACCATCACGTGTAGATATCGTCCATCCATCGCTACGATCAGTAATAGTCTGATCGCCGCCAAGGGTTGCCATAGGCTCAATAGCAATCGTATCTCCAGCGGATAATCTCGTGCCGCTACCCTGGAAACCATAATTTGGTACATCAGGGGGCATATGCATTTCTAACCCAACTCCATGACCCACTAAGTCACGAATTATACCTAATTTACCGTCAGCCAAAACCTTTTCTACTGCGGCACCTATATCACCCGTGGTAGTTCCAGTACCACTAATAGCATCGATACCGGCATATAAACTACGCTCTGTAATCGACAAAAGGTGCTTGACGGCCCCACTTGGTTTTTCACCTATCACAACCGTTATAGCGCTATCAGTTTTCATTCCCTTATAGGTAATTACTAGATCAAACCCCACAATATCACCAACCTCAAACGGTATGTCATTTGGTACACCGTGCACAATAGCATCATTGACGCTTATACAAATAACACCCGGAAAATCAGGTACCGGTTCGCGATAAGTAGCAGTGGCGCCGTGACGAATAATTTCTTTGGCCACCCAGGAATCGATATCGAGGCCAGTCATACCGGGCTGCACATATTCACGTAGATCGTGCAAGATAGCGGCAAGTTTTTTGCCACATTCGCGCATAGCTACTAGCTGCTCAGGTGTTTTTACGGGCTGGCTCATCCAATCAAACCATACGCCTGTAATTCTTCGACTATTCTATCGTGTACTTGGCCGACTTTGCCGACACCATCGATATGAACTACCGGCGCGCCTTCTTTGGTGAGGTATGTAAGTATAGGATATATTTCTGTCCTATAAATCTTAAGCCGTTCGTCGATAGCATCGGGAGTATCATCTACCCTACCGCGAACCTTTAAGCGCTCCAATAGCTCACTCTTGGGCACTTCGAGCACTATCACTAATTTTATATCACGACCATGATGCGCGGATTTTTCGACAAGCCACTTAGCCTGAGTCATCTCGCGAGGATAACCATCCAAAATAACATTATTGACATCCTTAGATCGCTTGATAGCATCAGTCATAAGCTCGTTAACCTTTTGAGAATCAACCAACTGCCCAGTTTGCATTGACTCAATGATATCCATATCGCGAGTATCTCGCAGTAATTGGCCAGCACTAATCCATCGCCAACCCTCGCGCGCAGCTAAAATCTGCCCCTGGACACTCTTACCTGCACCAGCTGGGCCAAAAAATACTATCATTTTTTCTCCTAGTTTAGTTTTTCTTTTACTATTTTCGCTATCAATGCGCCATCAGCACTAAGTCCAACTTTTTGCTTGACTGCACCTATAACTTGACCCATCATTTGAGGACCATCTGCGCCTAAGTCGGCTATAACTACATCAATTATCTCGGCAAGTTCAGAGTCATCTAGTTGATCTGGTAAATATTTGCTTAAAACATCTAACTCAGATTGCTCTACCTCAGCAAGTTCCGGACGACCATTTTCTTCATAAACAGCGATGCTCTCTTTGCGTTTTTTGACTTCACGAGCAATAATTTCTTCGATTTCTGAATCACTTAAACCTTCGTCGCGCTTACCGCGAGCCACCTCGACATCCAATATTGCGGCTTTTAGATTACGTAAAGTATCACCAACAAGACGATTACCGCCCAGAAGGGCGGTTTTCATGTCCTCTTGTATAGCGTCCTTCAACGCCATAGGATTAACGAATCCCCAGGCGAATCTTGGCTAGTTTTTCAGCCTTACGCTCTTTGCGAATAATAGCCTTGTTACGACGCTCAGTCTTGCTAAGACCCTTAGTAAAACGCATAGAAGCCTTAGCCTCAGCCAAAACTCCGCTCTGAATAACTCGCCTATTGAAACGACGAATAATATTTTCGTTCGCTTCTTCCTCGTGTTTTCTTGTTACTTGTACCATATAGCAAATTGTAACAGATATAGTATCAAATTACAAGTGAAATCAGCTCTCTATTTGACGTGTTTTACGTGCAATAAGCGACCCTCTAAACTACGCCGCCCATTCCATTCGTTAATACTCGGATGGAACCATACATCTATTTGATCATCGACAATAAAATCCCTGTCCGTAGGGGCACTAAACCAAATCAACTTTATACTCCTATTCATATCGTCAGAAACGGTTAGTTTGAGGTGCGACTTTTCAACTCCAAGCCATGCTAGGTCTTGAATAAATAAGTTGTTCAATCGAATAATAGGCTCTTTGTTACCTGAACCAAAAGGCTCCATCCGAGACAGCTCCTCGACTGATTCTATGTCCAATAAATCAAGCCCATACACCACATCTTCTTGGGGTAAAAGTAAACTTGCCTGATCTTTTATACTAAGTGAATCATAAAATTTATTCACCCCTAGGCGAAACGCATCGATATTGTCAGCGGGCAAGGTCACCCCAGCCGCTAGCTTATGTCCACCGCCTTTGATAATAATATCGTCACAGGACCGTATAGCGTCAGCTGCGCTAAAATCTCCGAAGCTTCGAGCCGATCCTTTGGCCTCATCGCCCATTATTTCAAGCACAAAAGCTGGCTTATGGAACCTCTCCATAATCTTTGCAGCCACTATACCAATCACTCCGTGATTCCATCCCTCGCCAGCCAAAACTAGTACACTAGAATCTAAAAATTCACTCGCTTGGGTCATAGCTTCTTTATATATAGCGTTTTGTATTGATTTTCTTGAAGTATTAAATACATCAAGTTTTCTTGCAATTCTATGAGCTTCTTCTAATTTATCTGCTGTCAAAAGTTGCAATGTATACTCAGCTGTTTCTAGCCTACCAGAAGCATTCATTCGAGGCCCCAAACGAAATCCTAGTGCAGATGAGTCAATTTGACCGGTGTTAATATCTGCAACTTTCATGAGTGCACGCAAACCATTACGCCTGGTTTTTTCCAAGACTTTCAAGCCCCAGTACACATTAGTTCTATTTTCATCTGTAAGATTTACAACGTCACAAACAGTACCGAGAGCTACTAAGTCCAGAAGCCACTTCTCCTGACCCTTGGGCAACCCGGGTATTTTTTGTTGCAAAGCCTGCACTAACTTAAACGCTACTCCAACACCTGGCAAATCCAAAAATGGATAAATCTTGCCACTCATTTTAGAATTTTGCTTCAATATATAATCTTCATATTCGTCTGGATAATCAGCTAATAGACGTTTTGGATTTATAACGGCCACAGCTGGCGGCTGAACCTTGGCGACATTATGATGATCGGTAACTATTACATCTAAGCCAAGACTGTTGGCTAGGGAAATCTCTTGTTCACTCAGGCTGCCACAGTCAACAGTAATCATTAATGTCGCTCCACCCTCTGCAACCTTGCGTACGGCATCAGTTGTCAACCCATATCCTTCGACAAACCTATTAGGTATATAGGCAGATACACCCTGAAACCCAAAGCTACCCAGTGCATCAATTAATACAGTCGTGGCCGTTAAACCATCGATGTCATAATCACCGTATATTGTAATTTGTTCACCTGCCTCGTAGGCCGCGACTAATCTATCGACTGCTTGCTGCATGTCTGGCAGCAAAAAGGGATTATGTGACATTGCATCATAATCTGGTTGCAAATAAGAATCACGAAAGGCGCCCGTAATACCGCGCGCCGATAATATATCGTCTAATAGGCTCATTGAACGTCAGAGCTTACTGAGCGCTTCGACCTTGCAGCATGTTGCTGTGATTTGATTACTATGCTTTGTAACTCTTTGAATATAGCAAACTGTTTATTTGTAAAGTAAATCTTCGTGTTGCCCTGTTTTTCACTTTTCAAGAAACCTACCTTTTCAAGTTTTTTAAGCTCACGTTGGATATTACCTGGATCTTCTTTGATTAATTTGGCAAGTCCACGAACGTGCGTCTTAAAGTCAGGGTATTTTGCATACACCACAACAATTTTGCGCCTAACTCTCGATGTAATAAAAACGTCTAACATATTCTCCCTGTGGTGCTTAGTTGCTACCCGTTATTACTATCTATACTACACTTTCTTACAACACTTTTCAAGCATTAATGAGTTATCGCCAGTTTAAGACAATCTGACTAATTTTGGCAACAGTATCTTCGCGTGAAGGAACATCATTTTGATCATAATAGTGATCAGTGTCTAGATAATTCTCCTTAACATCTACAATATGTAGCTCATCAGCTATCAAGTGAACTTTATCAACAATCGCCACGCTAGCGATAGGCGCGGCTATCACTAGTTTTTCAATTCTAATTGGCTTCAAAAAATCCATAGCAACATCTATTTCAGTGACATCATGAAGTCCGTCGCTTACCAATATTACCGTATGGTCCTGTAATAAATCCCTATCTATCGTGCCACCATCCCCTATGAGCCGATTTATTTTATGAAAAGCCTCTCGTTTGCGCTCTTCAAAATAACCGTGCAAATCAGTAGAATAACCGTCTATTTCACTTTGCGACATATTACTATTAGTCGTGAACTGTCCGCTCTGCGATACCGCACCGAGCATCTGGCCCTCACCAGGAACCTCTACGCCTTCAGACACGAGCAATGTCAAAACACAGTGTAACCTCTCTGCAATAGGCTCGGCAACCACGACCGCACCATCCCCAAGCGCAACGATAGCAACGTTCTCATATCTATAAGCGTCCACGAGGTCACGAGATAATTGCTCACCCGCCTCGGCCCGACTGTGGAAATACATCATACATACCAAGTATAATGTATTATATGTATTATTTCGAGGTTGCACCGACAAAAATAATCCGGATCGATAAATATAAGTTTACGTATAGTAGTGCTTTTGATTTGGGTATTGGCTCTGTGGTCAAAATCGAAATTGGAAAATTGAATATTACAGGGGTAGTTATCAAAAAAGTTTCAGAACCTAAATTTGCTACCAAAGAAATTCAAAGTGTTATATACGATAACGCTATCCCCGAAGCCCTAATACAAACCGCCTTATGGACAGCTAAATACTATGGCACCCATGAAAGCGCAGCACTAAATCTACTTCTACCAAGAGGTATCACAAAAAAACGACGGCCTCAATCAAGTCGAATAGTTAACAAAATACGGCAAAAAGACGACAATATCCAGTTAACCAAAGATCAAAAGCAAGCAATCGACACTATATCCAAAGCAAACGGCACCGTACTCCTACACGGTATCACCGGATCCGGCAAAACAGAAGTATATATCAAATCCGCCCAACAAGTGCTAGAATCAGGCAAATCCGTCATACTACTTGTGCCAGAAATAGCCCTAACCACCCAAATAGTCGATGATTTTACTCATAATTTTGATAACGTCATACTAACGCACTCAATGCAGACAGAGGCGGAGCGCCATATCTCATGGCTTAGTGCCATGAATAGCGCTGAACCAGCTATCATAATCGGACCGCGCTCAGCCCTCTTTATGCCAATTAAAAATATTGGTCTAATTGTCATAGATGAGGAACACGAACCAAGCTACAAACAAGAACAATCGCCTAGATACTCGGCACTGCGTGTTGCCAGCGTATTAGCATCGCACAGCAAAGCCAAGTTAGTCCTAGGCAGTGCAACACCCTCAATTACTGATTATTACCTAGCCAAATCAACAAATAGCCCCATAGTACAGATGCTAAGCACGGCCAAAAAATCTACCAAACCAACTACTCACGTAGTGAATATGACTAATCGCGCCCTATTCAAACGACATAGATTTTTATCGGACAAACTCCTCAATAATATAGAATCGGTCCTAGCAAGTGATAAACAGGTCTTGATCTTCCACAATCGCCGAGGCAGCGCAAGTGTTACGCTATGCCAGAATTGCGGATGGCAAGCTTCGTGCCCCAAATGCTTCGTGCCCTTAATCCTTCATGCCGACCAACACAAACTACAATGTCACATCTGTACACATAGCGTATCCGTCCCAACAAGCTGCCCATCATGCCAAAGTGTGGACATAGTCTTCAAAGGCATCGGTACGAAATTAATCGACTCGGAATTATCCAAAATATTCCCCGAGGCTAATATCGGCCGCTTCGACGGGGACGTTGATTCAAACAACAGGCTCAACAAACGTTACGATGATATATATAGCGGCAAGATAAATATAATAATTGGCACACAGGTCGTAGCAAAAGGTTTAGATCTACCAAATCTCCAACTCGTAGGTGTCATTCAAGCTGATTCCGGTATCAATCTGCCAGATTATTCCGCCGAGGAACGAAACTTCCAGCTACTATCGCAGGTAGTTGGACGAGTTGGCCGTGACCATGAAGCGACTACTGTAATTGCCCAGAGTTATCGCCCAGAGCAACCCTCGGTGGTATATGGGCTATCTCAGGACTACGATAGTTTCTATCAATACTGCCTAGCTGAAAGACAGCGTGCCAAATTCCCTCCTTTTACATTCCTCCTGAAACTAACTTGCATCTACAAGACTGAAGCTTCTGCTATAAACAACTCAAAAGCACTAGTTAAAGACCTTCGAAGTAAATTCAAAAGGGATATTGAAGTCTTGGGTCCAGTGCCGGCGTTTTACGAGCGCGGCGACAATACGTACAGATGGCAAGTTTATATTAAATCAACCAAGAGACAAAACCTGCTCAATATAGTAGAATGTCTGCCCAAAACACACTGGCAATTCGAAATAGACCCAACCAGTATGCTAAGCTAATCTGTTATAATATAGTAAACGATGAAAAAAGAAGATATTATAACACTCCCCAATGAGCGCCTAAGAAAAAGGTCTGCTCGAATTCGAACTATCTCGGATGAGGTAAAACAAACAATCAAAGACATGACTAATGCTGCTATTGATTGGGAAAATTCACGACCGCATGAAATCAGTGCAGCACTTGCAGCTATTCAAGTCGACCGTCTCGAACGTATCGTTATTATTAGAAGTGACTTCGATGACAAAGAGTCCCAAGATTTCACCGCACTAATTAACCCTGAAATAGTAAAGTACGAGGGTGAGATTATTAATGATTACGAAGGATGCCTAAGCGTCAAAGACGTCTACGGCAAAGTTCCAAGATATTCAAAAATTAGAGTAAAAGCCCTAGATACCAGTGGTGAACCTATCCGTCTACGCGCCGAAGGATTCCTAGCCAGAGTCATCCAGCACGAAGTAGATCATACAAACGGCATCGTATTTGTAGATCATATCAAAGACGATCATAGCGCATTTTATAGGCTCGACAGCAATGGAGAGCTTGAACAACTAGATTATGATAAACATATAGCAAATAGTGATCTCTTTAATGAATAAAATTGTCTTTTTCGGCACAGAGGATTTTAGCCTAATTACACTAAAAGCGCTGGTCAATGCCAATCTACCAGTTACTGCCGTTATTACAAAACCCGATACCCCGAAGGGCCGTGGCCACATCATGACACAACCCTTGGTAAAATCATTCGCCCTAGAACACGGCATTACCGTCTGGCAACCACAACGATTGACCGACATCGCAGATGATATCAAGAAGCTAGATAGTCCAATTGGCATATTAGTAAGCTACGGCAAAATCATCCCGCAATCCATAATAGATCTTTTCACTCCCGGAATTATCAACGTCCATCCCTCAATGCTTCCGAAATATCGGGGGCCTTCTCCAATTGAAGCGGCTATCCTAAATGGCGATCCAGAAACAGCCGTAAGTATCATGCGACTCTCCGCCGCTATGGATGCGGGACCAGTATATGGCTACACTCCCCTTGAACTTACCGGTACAGAAACACGAGCTAGTCTATATGAAAAGCTTGGTGAAATCGGAGCTCAGACCCTATTAAAATTGCTACCTCTGATAATCAATGGTGAAGCAACTGACATAAATCAAGATGATACACTCGCTAGCTACTGCAAACTTATAACAAAAAAGGATGGGATTATCGACTGGAACAAGCCGGCCGCACAAATTGAGCGTGAGATACGCGCCTACGCTGGATGGCCAGGTAGTCGAACGTCTATCATAGGTATAGATTCAATAATTACCCGTGCAAGCGTCGTGAGTATGGGCCACGCAGCCCCAGGCGAAACTAAAATTGATGACAATCATCTATACGTAAGTACTTCTCAGGATTGGCTTGAGATCCTAGCACTCAAACCTATCGGCAAAAAAGAAATGCCCGCAAAGGCATTTCTATCTGGATACAATAGATAAAACTTATGCAGCCTGGCCATCATTCGATGAACCGTCCAAAATAGCATCTTTGTTAGATGTAATCTCAGACTTAAGCTCATCTAGAACTGCCTTTACCACGTCGCGATAATCAGGTCGATTTACTTCAAGCCATTTAGTAGCCACAAATTCGCTCTTTAGATTTGGATCAGATGCATCTAAATTTAATGCTTGTTGCATGCGCTTAAATATATCATCTTCCTGATAATTAGGTGCGTGAACAGCAATCCAAGCGTCAATCACACCCTGATCCTTATCGATAATCTTTTCAAACTCCTCTAACTGCTGGTCACTTAAACCATCAGATAGACGCGTACCTACCCTGAGTTCTAGCTCTTCATAGATGTGTTGCAAAAATGCTTTTTTCTGGTCTTCAGGCATACTATCTAAACCGATATCAGCCAAAAACTTGTCGTCTAATTGAAACATGCTATCTCCTTACCATTATAGTATACACCATAATGTACACTATGCTTATGATAATTTTCTTTTTACAAGCTCTCTTGTGAATAAATTAAGTGTATCACCTATTTCGACAGTAATCTTCTTAGATGTCTTCATGCTCAGCCCACACATCTCACCCTCAAATACGTCTTTGGCTTCTTGTTTTTCGCGTTGAACACTCTCTATTTCGACTTCGGCTACCTGTTCGTCACCACGCATTAACCTAGCTAATACACCCGCAGTAACTTTGCCGGATTTTACCTCACCACCAGCTATCACCATGTCCTTTAAGGTCCTAAATACGCCCTTAATCTCTAAGCTTCCGACCTCAGTTTCGACAACCTCTGGTTCCAATAATTTCTCCATAGATTGCTTGGCATCATCTAATAGCTCATAAATTACCTTATATAGACGCACCTCGACACGGTCATGCGTAGCCACTCTTTTCACGGACGCAGGTAAATCAACATTAAAACCATATATTATCGTTTCTTCATCGGCCGCAAGTCGCACGTCATTTTCCGATATATTACCGACACCACTGCTAAGAATATGCACCGTGACACCTTCGCCGGTATTTAGAAGCTTCAAGCTATCTATTACGGACGTCAATGAACCCTGTACGTCAGCCCTGACTATGACGTTGAAACTCTTATCTTCGTGTTTTTGTGTCATTAATTTTAGCAAATCCGCGCCAGTAACATTAGTAGTAGCTGCCGCTTTTTCTTCATTGATACGGGCATCACCACTTAATTTACGAGCTTCTTTTTCGTTAGATACAACCGTAAATGAATCACCAAACTTAGGTAACTCCTTAAACCCAGTAATAGTGACAGGAGTAGACGGTTTTGCTTCTTTGAGTGTCTTGTTCTTAAAATCAAGCAAGGTACGAACCTTACCGTAAGTCGTGCCAGCCACTAGATAGCTAGACGGCTTCAAAACACCTTGCTCTATTAATAGACTTACAACTGAGCCCTTTCCCTGCTCCATGTGCGACTCGATAACCAGTCCCTCTGCTGGTACATCAACATCGGCTCGTAGATCTTCCATATCTGCAACCAAAAGTACCATATCTAATAACTTGTCCAGATTCTGACCAGTCTTAGCACTTACTTCCACCATGATCGTATCTCCACCCCATTCTTCTGGATTGAGACTATGTTCTGATGCGAGCTGAGTCTTTACGAGCTGCGGATTAGCGGTCTCTTTATCCATTTTATTGATAGCGATCACAATCTTGGCGTTGGCACTACGTGCAAACCTAATAGCTTCGATCGTCTGCGGTTTAACGCCATCGTCGGCTGCAACAACTATAACAACAACGTCTGTTAAGGCTGCCCCGTGTTGCCTAAGTGCCGCAAATGCCTCGTGCCCCGGTGTATCAAGCAAAGTTATAAGTCGTCCGCTCCGCTCTGCCTGATATGCTGAAATGTGCTGAGTTATACCGCCAGCCTCATCATCAGTGGTCTTCTTGTCTAATATGGCATCGAGAAGACTAGTTTTACCATGGTCAACATGACCCATGACCGCCACGATAGGCGGACGAGTAACCGCACGATCTGAATTGACATGCAACTTACGAGACGAACCAGCGGTTGTCGATACATCCTTACGCTCAATCTCAGCATCTACACCCAATTCGTCTATGATTATCTGAGCTGTTTCAAAATCAATACGCTGATTAATAGTAGCAGCTATACCGTTTTTGAATAACTCCCCAATAAGATCCGTAACAGGTATATTGAGCGCATCGGCTAGTTCGCTAACTGTTATAGAGTCGGCTATCTTGATAACTTTCTCTGCCATAATACGCTCTCCTTATCTGTTACATGTTGTTACCTAAACATCAATCGTTGTATTAGTAACGTCTTTTATACTTATTTTTTGCCGCTTAGGCTAAGAGATATTTTACGATTCTCTTTGTCTATATCAAGAATCTTGAACTTCTTTTTGTCGTTAAGAGTAAATACCTTCTCTGGATCAGCGTCTTCGCCACCTAGCTCACTAACATGGACCAAAGCTTCAACGGCAGGACTGATCTGAATAAACGCACCAAATGGAGTGATCCTAGTAACAATACCCTCAATGGTCTCACCAACTTTGAATTTATCTACTTCATCAAGCCATGGATCCTGAGTTAGCTGCTTGATAGATAGGCTCAGGCGATCCTTATCAATAGATATAATCTTGGCCTCAACTATTTCACCAGACTTCACGTAATCAGATGGATTGCTTACTCGCTCCCAGCTAATTTCGCTAATATGAATCAAGCCTTCAATACCATCAACGTTCACGAATACACCATAGTCTACTACACCGGTAACAACTCCCTTAACAGTGTCTCCGATCTTTAAGCTCTCGAAACGCTTTGCTAGACCATCTTTGACGGCCTCTTTTTCACTAAATATTAGTTTATTAGCCTTGCGATCGCTATCTAGAACGCGAACCTTTAATTCTTTGCCCACAAGAGAATTAAGACGCTGCAAGATCTCATCTTTGTCGCTACTACTAACCCTAGGATAGTGTTCAGCAGAAAGCTGCGATACCGGCAGGAAGCCGCGCACGCCTTCGTATTCAACCAGCATACCACCACGATTAGCATCATAAGGAACCACTTCTATGATTTCCCCAGCCTCTTGCTTGGCGGCAATTTCTTCCCAACCCTTGTCCTTCACGGCCTTGCGCAAACTCAAAAGTGAGTAACCATTATCCAGCTCAGGATCTACAACACTAGCTGTAACTTCGTCGCCAATAGACAGAGAACGAGAAGAACCAACTTCACGCCTAGGTACAAACCCTACTCCCTGAGCACCTAGATCAACTAGAACCTCGTGTTTTTTGAGAGATAGTATTTGACCAGTTATTGTCTCTCCGGCAATTAATTGTTTGACGCTTGTTTCTGATTCAGCCAACAAGTCGTCCATTGTTATTGTGGCATTAGCCATAAGTCTTTTAAGACTCCTTCCTTAAAATATATTTCTGAGCCACAACTAAATGTAGCTACAAGATTGTAACTATTGTATCACTATTTTATAGATATGTCTATCTTATGGAATCTGTCGCGAGACGACGTCGTGATTGCAGAAAATAAACTACGCTAGTAGCCAAAATAGATAGTACTAAAATATTCATTAAATTATCACTTGGGCCTGTCTGTGGCAATTCAACTGATGTAGACGGAGCTGCGACCGCAACGTTGTTGTCTTTCTTGCTAGTATCTACACTAGTAGTAGCCTTACTGTCTTTTGATGAAGATTTATTACCATCACTATGCTTAGCTACCTTAGAGTCAGAAGCTGCTGTGTCACTTTTTGCCTTTGTAGATTTAGACTCATTTTTTGACGCAACTGGTTTATCAGATTTTTTATCTGCCACATTAGACTTAGGCTGTAAACCAAATATATAAACAGCTGCCAGCACCACTAATAATAAGACCACAGCAACCGCAAAAAACCTAAACGGTGACTGCTTCCCACCCGAATAAAATACTTTATTCGCCATAAAAATACTCCTGTTAGTATTATTAATATAACCACAGATAGAGGTATTTAACAAGTCTACATGGGGCCGCAACTACGTGGTACACTAGATGTATGATTTTAGCGGTAGATACTGGCGGTACAAAAACCCTAATAACTTCATTTGATAAGTCTGGAAAAATTATCGATACCTTTAAATTCCCTACACCTCCGAGTAAAGAAGATTACCTGGTACGATTAGTGGCTACAATACGCACGAAATTCGACCTAAGCTCAATTGAGACGATAGTGCTTGGCTTACCGGGAATAGTTAAAGACGACATAGTAGTTTGGTGTAATAGCCTAAAATGGGCCGACTTTGACGTAATATCCAAGCTCAAAGAACAACTTGAAACCGATATACCAATGCATATCGAAAACGACGCCAATTTAGCCGGCCTAGGAGAAGCTAGGATGCGTAGCCCAATACCAAAATCATTACTGTACATCACTGTTAGCACTGGTATAGGCACAGGCATTATCGTCAACGGACACATTAGCGAAGGAACCAGGCTAACAGAAGGCGGCCGCATGAAATTCCTACATAACGGTCAGATGCAGGAATGGGAACAATTCGCTAGCGGTAAGGCTATCTACAATAAGTATCAGAGTTACGCCAAAGACATAACCGACTCAGATGCATGGTCTAGTATAAGTAGAAACATAAGCGTTGGCCTATTAGTATCTATACCCCTACTGCAACCAGATATAATAGTAGTAGGCGGCAGCATAGGCACATATTTCGACAGATACTCGGCTAGCCTTAGGCAAATCATATCCAAAAACCTACCTGATCACATACCAGTACCTGTTATCGAAGGTGCGATTAAAGCCGAAGAGGCTGTTACCTACGGATGCTATTACTATGGTCTCGACACAGTCAATAATCAATAATATACGTCAAGATTATCCAGACTTCACATTCCAAGAGTCAGACAGTTTCCTGTGGTCTGCCCCACAAAAAACTGTATTCTACGACCCAGAGTCCAGTAAAACATCTACTTATCTACTGCACGAGCTCAGCCACGCTATTCTGGGGCATATTGGCTATAAACGCGATATAGAATTAATCAAGATGGAGCGTGACGCCTGGGAATACGCAAAAAACATCCTTTCCAAGGCTTATAATATTAAAATATCGCCAGATGTAGTCCAAATAAATCTAGACACATATAGAAGATGGCTACACAAACGCAGCACCTGCACACACTGTCTGTCTATTGGTATCCAATCCTCAGCATTTACATATGGATGTCCCGTGTGTAATGAATCATGGAAAGTTAACGATGCTAGGCTATGCGAGCTCCGTCGTCACTCCATAAACTAAAATAGGCCCCAAAGGGGCCTATTTTAGTTCTATAGCTGCTATAACTATTTAGTTGCAGCTTTTTTAGAGCGTCGGCTGATTAGACCACCCTTACGACCAGCAGCACGTGCTAGTTCTGGATTAGCGGCGAAGCCACCAGTGTGACCCATTTTACCGCCCTTAGCGCCGATTCGAGCATAAAAATCTGAACCGTGCTTAGTTTTGTTTGTTGCTGCGGCTTTCATGCCACCTGCTTTTGTTCCTGCCATTGCAAGTCTCCTTATAATATTAAAGAGCTCGCTCGCCTAACAGCAAACGGGCCCTCCTGATTACCTCACATATGATATGTGTACATAAGAAGTATAACATAGCATATACACTTTGTCAACATTTACAATAGCATTTTGTTTATTTTGTAGTATATTTCTATAGAAACACCAGTAGTATAGTCAATAGCGCCAATATTACCATTAGGCCAGTAATAGCCACAGATCCGTGCATATTATTGACCAGTTTGCCCACTTTTTTGTATGTTTGACCGACATTATAACGTTTTTTCAGGCTATTTATTACCCAAGCCACTAGGATAATAATAAAAATTATCATAGATGTCACAAGCAAGCCAAATTTATATGAAGTTATGTAGATCACAACAGCCAACCAGGCAGCTATTGCAATTCCTTTTGCTAAAACATTCGCAATATACCCCACTCCGGTAGCCTCTGAGTATTCCTGATAACGCTTATGTTGCCTCAAATCACGGTCTACCACAGATTTACCACTAGCATCAGTGGCATTACGCCTAAACGCGTCAACAAGCATCTTGAGTACTAATAGATAAACTAATATAGCCAGCCCGTAAGCCATCATAGAGATAACAGACATCTGATCACCAGAATCTTGATACATATGTATACATTATACTAAAAAGAATAAAGCCCTCCTATTCGGAGGGCTTTATTATAATTCGGCACCGTGCTAGTTTCCCACTTGTGGCAGTATAATCGCCGCTGCTAGGCTTAACTTCTGTGTTCGGAATGAGAACAGGTGTTTCCCTAGTGCCATGGGCACCGAGTAAAGGCTTTGCTCCTCGGAGGTTCCATCATGGCAACCTGGGAAAAGCCTTTACTCGACGTCCATACTAGACGTACGGTTAGAATATCAAAGATTGACGTTGGTGGCAACCACCAATTGCTAGTTAAGTCTACCTCATCACTATTGTCAACATGTTAACGCTAGTGACAAGGACATAAAAAGGCAATGGGACTATTAGTACGCTTCAGCTACATGCATTACTGCACTTCCACCTTGCGCCTATCAAACTGATCATCTTTCAGTGTCCTCATAGGGAAAT
>CAZJFK010000002.1:0-30431 GCA_964545515.1 uncultured Candidatus Saccharibacteria bacterium
GCCATAGGTTCGAATCCTGTCGGGTGTACCAAGGAAAAAGGACGAGTTTTAACTCGTCTTTTTTCCTTGGTTGATTTGAATGTAGCGATATCCTGTCGGGACTCACGTGATTTTTATACATTACTCTACGCTTATGCTATAATTGAATTATCTTAAACGGGTAAATTTATGGGGTTTTTCGGTAAAAACACGCGACTAATACTAGGTGCTATGGTGGGGGTTATGGTTTTGGCCGTTGGTTTGAACATCGGCCTAAGTAGCCAGGCTATGGCTGGCGGGCCGATCATGCTGGGACAGACATTTGTATCTGGGACAGACCGCAAAACTGGTAAATTTTACGAAGACCCGCACAAATTTTTGAGCAACAACATCACCCCGCGTACACTAAACGTATATCCTGGTGACAAGGTTACTTTTTATCAAAAAGTAACCAATCTTGACCCCCCTATTATCACGGCCACCATCATAGGTAACTGCGCTTTTCCGGTGGCGGTTTCATATTACAAGACTCCATATCACAGAATCGATACCAATGGTGAGACCATAGGAGCCTACGATGTTGGTATGGATACTCAATTCCAGAGCTACCCCAAGACGCCCATCTACCCGCTGTATAATACTTTGGGTTACGTAGACTACTCTCCTAGTAGCGGTTTTGATCCATTTTGTTACGGTATATTAATGTTTCCGTCAAATGACAAGCCGTACAAGAACACCGAGATGACTATCAGCGGTGCTGGCACAGATATACCGGGCTATGGTATGTGTCAGTATGTTCGTACCAATCCTACGGTAGTAGATTTCCTGGATTTCACGCTACAACCAATTGTAGTCGGTGACCACAGGTTTAATACCAACAAGGGTAGTTTGATTGTGCCAATACCCATATTGTCTAATCTCGGTATTAGTATGCCGACGGGTCAAGTGATGTCGTGTGTTCGCATAGCAAATAACTACAATATCATGCCGAGTATATCGGTATCTGATCCGACTAATCCCGGTACGACACCCGTTTCGCCATCGACCAGCCAGGGTCCCGTGACCAATGACCAGCCTACGGTATCAGAGAGCACTAAGTGGCAAATCGAGCAATTCTATCTGCCAAATAGCTCTGCTGAACAGCCAGACAAAATCACTACTAGCACCGGTAGCAACCCTTGTACTTATCTGACTAATTCGTACGGCGCCAGTAGTTGCCAGATACCATATTTGGCCGACGGCACCACCAAGGCTCAGAGTGACGGTGCCAATACTATCTATGATCCGTCGGGTCATATCAAATCAGGTACGTATTTCCCTAGTGGTTTGATGACCCCGACAGACGTACCTGATGGCTACAAAGTGTGCTATGTACTGTCGATTAGTCCGTATCAGCAATTTCTACCAGCTAATTCATGGCGTCATTCCAAGGCCGTGTGTGTTGCTGGCGACACCTCTAAGCGTCCCAAAGTACACGTTTCGGGTGCCGACGTGGTGGTGGACGGCCAGATAGTTACCGCGCAGACCCAGAATAATAACGTCGATGCACTCAAGGCATTATTTGGTAGCTGGGCTGAATATGCGTCATTTTCATCTGGCAAAGCTACTAGTTTTTCTACGTCATCTGGGCTTAGCCGCAAAGACGCTGGCGCACCACTGGGCGTGGCGCAGATTGACATCAACAGTCTGACATTTGCCAACGCCCAGGAGACAGCCGAGGGATTTGGTTTCTTTGCCTCGCCCGTGTCACTTCGTGGGGCTAATCAGGTAGGCGATTTGTTTAGTCGCGGAGCTGATGATTCGTCCCAGGTAAGCACCGGCGACCCAGTCGACCTGACAGATGTACCCGGCCGGGTTACTCCGTATATGGTAGACAATAAGGGCAAACTGACCCTAACAATTGATGGCGGCGATATAGCCAAGAGCAAAACCATCATTATCGTAGCCACTGGTACGGTGCGTATCACGGGCGACATTAATTACACCAGCGGCGAGTTGACTAGTATCAAGCAAATTCCACAGGTAGTGATAATCGCTCACGATATAAATATTGCCGAGAATGTGCGCAATATTGATGCCTGGCTCATTACTCCTACTCGTACAAATGTAGCGGATGGCGCGACGCCAGGCAGTATTGATACTTGCGACAAGGCCAAGTCTACTACTCTGACGTCTAGCGTCTGTGACCTACCGCTAACCGTTAATGGACCAGTGGTTACCGATAAACTATATCTACATCGCACAGCATATGGTGACGATGCCGATCCCGAAAAAGCCGCCGAGACCTTTAATTCACGTGGCGACAACTACTTATGGGCATTTAATTTCCTAAACACGAATTATAGTCTAGTAACTAGCAACGTAATCGAGCTACCACCGAGGTTTTAATCATGAGCAAAGCAAAAAAACGTCTGAAAAAATTACAAAAGATCCGACAGTTAAATCGTCGCTTGGTCAAGATAAGTTTGATTGTGGCAGTAGTCGTGATTGTAGTGGCCGTACTTTCGACGGTATTCGTGACACAAGTGACGAACACCTCGGCCAAGCTTGCAAGTGCTCTTGCCAACACCACCAAGCAAAAAGCTCTAGAATTTGACGTGACGATTGATTTGCCTGAATACAAGGGTCAGAGTGCTGGTCATGTAGAAATCACCAACGGCAAATATAGTCAAAATCAAGGCCTGGCTGTGGATTCTGTTGGTAAATTTGATAATGCTTCGGGTTCGATAGAATACGACACCAAATGGTATGTCGATTCAAAGGGTGACCTATACTACAATCTAGTGAATACCAAAATCGCCCTAAACGACGAAGCTCAAAAAATAGCCGATCAATATAAGCTAACCGGCCAAGACATCAGTGACATGATGAACGCCAACGGTAATCGCTGGATCAAACCACAGGCAGATTTACCGGCCGCACAGATGCCGACAGGTTTTAGCTCGTGTGTGCTCACCGAAACGTACAAGATGCTTTCGTCCAAATCACACTTAAAGAATTTCATCAATTCGGTCAAAGGTCAGGATGCCTTCGACGTCAGTCGCGTAGCCAATACCTATACCGTGGTGGTCAAGGATAGCTCGCGAACCGAGCTGAGCCGTTGGTACAATTCTAGCTCGGTCGGCAAGAATTTCGCTAGTTGTGGTACTTCCTTGCCCGAAGACCTAGGCGTCTTGCTGGGTGGTGTCAAGCTGAAATTTGATGTCGGGCTAGATAATGTGGTCAAAAAAGTCAGTTTCACTGGTAATAGTGGTTATAAATTCACTTTAAATATTAAAAAAGTCGACAAAGTCGATCTGAAAAAACCGACTATCTCTGACCCTGAAGCTATGAAACCGGGCGAGACAAACGAGCAGTATATCCAGCGTACGCGACCATTTATGTACAAACACCTCCAGGAAATGCCTGATTACAGCCACATCCACTACAAGTAGATTTTACAAATGTATCATTTTATGGTAAAATGATACAAATGGGACATAGTAATTACGACAAAATGCAAAAGATTGATACGGCTGTTGATAGGCTTGTATATTCAGCTACTGGGCTAGATAAACTTACCGGCGAAGACGGACCTGATTTTTATGAGCTGCTGAGTGAGTATCCATCCAAGCATGGCGATAACCGCAAGATATTGGCTAGTGTGGCTGGTCGGCTACAATTTATATCTGACCAGATGATGCTCGCTGATGGAGACGAGGCATTGATGGCCGACAGTGGATTTTTGGACTTAGCCGCGAAACGCGACGCCCTGACAGATATATCTACTCGCCTACCCGAGCCCGAGCGTAGGGATTTCTATCAGATGAAAGCCGCGGCTTATACATTACAAAAAATGGGCTACGACGGCCCCGAAACTAACAACCGACGCGCTAGATAATTAGCCGTCACGCCCGCCGATTAGCAAATTTCATAGTTGTAGAGTAATCATTTCTAAAAGCTTACTTTAAAAATAAGACCGTATTTATAGTAGACTTTTTGTTAAAATAATCTCATGATTGATCGCAAAAAAGTGGATTTGGCTAGTCTATACCCTACCCCGAAGACTTACAATGAGATGGAGACGGAGCGAGTGGAGCGCAAAGAGCGCAAAGAGCGCAACAAACCGCGAAATGTTCCGGTGAGGATAGGGCTGCGCTGGACTTTGCTGATCGCTACAATCCTAGGCACATATCATCTGTGTCGATATATCATAGAATCTAGCCTGGTGTCGCCGCTAAATGTGATAGTGGGGATATGTGTGGCGTTATTTGTCTTCATGCTGGGATTTGCGATATTGAAATATCTGTATGGACAGTTGCGGGACTTACTATACAATTTGCAGACATCGGTGGGGCCATATATCGGCGTGTTTATAGTGACATTTGTCGGAGTAGTATATGCCATCTGGCTGACGGATGGAAATTGGGCGGCCATATCGGCGGCCTTGGCCATCTGTTTCGCGGCAACTAGTCTGAGTGTTGCTGGTCTCGAGAGACGATTCCGCTAGCACCATACGAACAAACATCATCAAAACCACTAGCACTATTGACATTTGTGCTCAAATTTGCTATAATTAACAGTAGTTAAGCGCAAAAACCAAAATGCACAAAGAACCTAACGAATTTAACTTCCCTAACCACCACGAAATTTACCCAAAAGAGCAGCTTGCCGACTGGGAAATGGAGCTTTTGGGCGCCGCCATTAAACCCAAAACTGATTCATTTTTGACAGATACTTTACAGAAGCATGTCTTGAATAAGCCTAGCCTAAGTGATCTTAATGTCATACAGCACATTTCGCCCGAAAAACTATATACATCAATAATCCCTAGTTCACACGAAGATTTATATACAAATCTAGAAAGCGAATACTCGCCGTCGCACGTCGTGGACTGGAAGACTAATATAGTTCCCCTAGACGAAACAGAAGACTATATTGATCACCCTGTATCGGGTGGTTTCGGGACTACATATAAGCCACATAAATTCGAAAAATTCCTGGATCGTTCACTTGATGGTGAGCTTGACGATGAATTTATCGACTATTTGCTAGAAGTTCGTCCCTATGACCTGGTCGAAGAGATTATGTCGCGTAGCCCAGATGAATCGGTCAAGCTCTGGAATAGACTCATGCAACATAGCGATGCCAAATATACCGTACTCAGCAATCTCCATCGCCTGCCGAGCGGCGTCAAGCTTCCTGCTAGGATGTTGTCATGGGCTATTAGTTACGATCCAGAGGCTGTGGCGCGTATGTACAAACGGGGCGATGTGCCAGATGTAAGCCGTGAGGAAATAGTACAGGGGTTTATTGGGCGGGGTATGTTTAATATTTTGTTCCGCGAGGATCTTGCGAGTGGAATAACACTACAAGAAATGCTTGATATCAGCACAAAAGCCGGTAATGTTGATAGGATTGAATTATTGCAGCTCTTGCCAAGGCATGGGTTTATCAAGACAGCTGATGACATAAAAATACTAAAAAAATATAACAACGTGGATGATAAGGACCTAGAATACTATATTTTACAGCGTCATCAGTCTAGAGAGGTCCAGTCGGCAGTGTTTCGGGCCGTATATATCGATGGCAACGAAACCCGGTTTTTATCGTATCATCTTCGTAGCTACGACGAACTAGATGATGATTGTTTGGAGTGGCTGATTGACCATATATCGGTCATATCAGACCCTCAGGAAATGGAAAGATTTGAGGCTCTTTTTGCTCATGGCGGCGAGGCTGTTCGTAATAGGTTTTGGGCAGTTCATGGGACGGCCATGGAGGGTATTCGTCAGGAGATGGCGGCTCACAAAGACGCCGATAAGCGACGGTCTGAACAGCTGGTGTCGGAAAAATCGTATTATGTTAACAACAATTTATTGCAGCACATCCACCACCCTGACGAACAACTTTCGCCCGAACAGATAATCGACGCCCTAGAATACGACCACGTGGTCAAAGAAATTCCAGCATTTAGCGAAGTGGCTGGTGATGAGACTAGACAAAACAAACTAAAAGCCGTGGTAGACAGTAGGCGTGAGCTTAGCACCAGTGAGCTAGGTAGCAACCCCAACGGTACGGTCCGTACTATGACAGAATACGAAGCCTTGCAGCAGTATTTGGGGTTCGTGGCTAATGACATGCGTCAAATTGCCGATATCAATTACGTATCAGCAAGTCTTGAACAAGACATATCCTTTATCGGCGAAAAGGAATACAATGAAGCCGCTAAAGGCATCGCTCTATACTGGAAAGCTTTTCTAGATAAAGGCGCTGATTTTCAGGTGTTCGTGAGTACCACGGTAACCGCACGGGGCGGGTATACCAAGAGCGACACCTATCTTCTGGATAGGATTCTCAGTAATTTTACCGACAAGGAGCTGCAAAAATACGCCGGCCAGCTGGTACTACATGATGGCGATATCACTCAGAAATCACCCGAAAAGGTCAAGGTGGTTCTACTTGATGATTGGACGATTAGCGGTGCACAGTTGAGGAGCGGTTATACTGATTTTTGTGCTGCTCACCCAGAATTAACCAAATCGGTTGAGATTCAGCTAATGATCGCTACCAGAGACCGCTTGGCTATGGGGCTTGAGGAGATGCAGACTTCACAGGTTAGCCAGCACGGTACTTATTCAATGACGGCCCATGATGTTCCTACGGTTGTTCGGGCGTATTATGTGGCTAGGCAGGCTGACGAGGTCGGACGTTCTGCTCACGAGGCTCGTATCACGGGTTCGCATTCCTCGGTAGATTTTGGTTTTGCTAGTGATATTGGCCAATATAAAACCCCCGATAGTAATATGCCTGCGCTGGCTAGCATAGTGCGTCCATATCGAGCCAAGGGTTATAAGCCTCAGAATATTAATCGCCTAGGCACGGCTTCGATGGTCAAGGTCTTGCAGGAACGGTTTAACCAGTATGTCTAGTTACGAACACGCACCAGTCGAGCATGTGCAGCACCCTGATGAGCTAGAAAGTACGGCTGCCGTCAAAAAGCCCAAAACAGCTTTGCATAAAAAGATTTTCAAGCTGTTTGCGTTTAAACCAGACTCCATCGATGAATCTCGACAGGAGCAAGAAGCCTTGGATGCCCAGGAGACGATGAATAATATTGCTGATTTTAGCCACGAAGAGGCCACGAGAATAGTGCGCGAGGTGGCGGGCAAATATCCGCATGCGGTCCTTAATAATCTACGTCAGCTGCCAGAAGGCGTCAAAGTACCAGTGCAGGTTTTGGACCAGGCTATTGATGTGGCCCCAACCAGGATAATAGAGATATTTAATCGTGGCGATATACCGGGTATCAGCAAGAAACAGCTGGTACAAATGTATTTTGAGCGCGGCAGTGGTGAGGTGGCCGTCGCTAACGGGCTGGTAGATGACATGTCGTTGGACGATATTATAAAACTCGCCAAAAACCAGATGTATGCACGATCTGTTAATTTGCTCAGTGTGCTTGAATCTCGAAATATCATTACAAATGAGGCTGACATAGAGAAATACATAACAGCCCTAGATATTGATATACGCGATTTATACAGTATATTGGTGAATTTCACTAAGCAGCTACAATCATATGTGTTTTACAAGACATATATCGAAAAAAGCCAGGGTGGTCATATTCATCACGGGCTGTCGTTTTATGATCTGTCCTACTATACTCAGCTCGATGATCGATGCCTAGACTATGTGATCAACCAAGCGCCAGTTAGTAGTAGCGCGACGGACTATGACTCGATCGAGAGGCTTTTTGAATCTGCCGGACCCGAGGTAAAAGCCAGGTTTGATGCCACGTATGGCAAAAAGATAGACGAGATTAGAACCAGAGCGCTAGAGATCAAGCAGGCCAATAGTCGTCGTGCCGATCAATCTGCTGCCGAGAGGACGTATTTTGCCAGCGGCAGTATGGAATTGCACACACACGAGGCTGACGAGCAACTGTCGGATGAGCAGATTATTAGCGCCCTAGAATACGACCACGTGGTCAAAGAAATCCCGGAATTTAATTCGATAGTCGATGACGAGTCGCGTACCAATACTATTCGAGCGGTTACCGATAGCTTGTACGAGATGTCGACTAATGATCTCGGTAGTAATCCGAGGGGCAAAGTCGAGACGATGACCGAATATCAGGCGCTACAAGATTATAAACGGTTTATTCGTAAACTACCTAGGCGCACCGAAAAAGCTTTTCGAGACAGCCTAGATAATGACCTGTCGTTTATCGGTGAAAAAGAATACAACGAAGCCGCCGAGGGAATTGCGAAATATTGGAAGTCATTTTTGGACAAAGCTGATGATACGCAGGTATTTGTGAGCACTACGGTGACCAAAGATGGTGGTTACACTAAAAGCGACACCTATATGCTAGATAGGATATTGGGCTATTTCTCGGACGACGAACTAAAACGCTATGCCAATAGGCTGATTATGCATGATAATGACATCACCCAAAAATCACCCGATAAAATCAAGGTCGTGCTGCTCGATGACTGGACAATTAGTGGTTCGCAGCTCAGGAGTGGCTACGGTAATTTTAGCCATAAATACCCAGAGCTGGTCGGTTCGATGGAAATTCAATTGATGATAGCCACCAAAGACCGCTTGGCTATGGGGCTCGAAAATATGACGAGGAGCTCGCATAAAGGCTACGAAAATAGCATCCCGACAATTGTTCGTTCGTACTATGTAGCTCGTCAGGTCGAAGATATCGATCATGAATTAGCCCACGGAGCTCGTATCACGGGTTCGCACTCGTCGGTAGACTTTGGTTTTACTGGCGACGTCAATAAAATCAAGCGTCGCGATGACCCTATGCCTGCCCTATCATGTATTGTCCGGCCATATCGAGCCAAGGACTATGAGCCACGCAATATCAACAGGCTCGGTGCTGCGTCTATGGCCAAGGTTATAGATGATGCCTATGACGCGGGTTTGATTATGGACGCTTCAAGTACAGAGCCTAACTATTATGATGACCCCTGGCTAGACGAGCAAAATATCGAAGACCTCATGGATGACCCATCTAAATATATGTCGGATTCAGAGGAGGATATGTACTACGAGGGTGAGGAAGAATAAATCCCATCCAATTTATGCAAAAACCCAGACCAAATAGGTCTAGGACTTTGCATGGCGGAGAGAACAGGTAGACGCTAGTATGTTATGGCTATTCTAGCCATAACATACGCTAGCTACTGTCAAATCATAGATTATGACAGTAGGCGAACCAACACCTATCGGCGTTTTAGGTTCGTGCCCTACCTGTCTGGAATAGAAATAGCCCCGACCCCTCTTGGGATCGAGACTATTTCTATGGCGGAGAGGAGAGGATTCGAACCTCCGGTGCCTTGCGGCACACTACTTTTCGAGAGTAGCACCTTAAACCACTCGGACACCTCTCCAGGTGATTGATTCATAGACTATTTTATCAGATTAATCGACTAGTACATACCAAGTTCGCGTAGATGCTGCATCAGAGACTTCTCGTCCATAGAGAGTTTTTCGTATACAGCTCGCCCGTCCTCAGATCTTTTCCTACTAGGCACGAAATTAGCTTTTTCGAGTAACTTCATGCTTGCAACGTTGCTGTGTTCTACCTCGGCAATAACATCATGACCGTTGTCGTTTTCATATTTTGTTACAGCATTTAGGGCGGCAAGGGCCATGCCTTTTCGAGCGGCCGCTCCGTCTATGCCGTATGATACTTCTCGCCTACCCTTGTCGTCATAGTCTGTTACTCCGACATATCCGACAAGCTTGTCGTGGTCGAAGATACCCATACGTAGATTTTGAGTATCGGTGCTAGCTAGATTATTCAGAACCTTGTCGAACAAAGCACTGGCAATTAATCCACCCTTGGCAAAACGCTCCTCGTTGCGGTCAAAGAAGTCCTGTACTTCCGACAGATCGTCATGCGTAATGCTGCGTACGGATACGTCGGGCTGCTCGGTGTCTAGTTTTATGATTTTTTTATTTTTTTCGGGGGACGACTTCATGTTACCATTTTAGCATAAACAGTATAAATTGTCAATCTGCGATACAATAATGTTATGGCAAATTCGATTTTTACAAAGATTTTGAACAAAGAAATTCCAGGTGAGGTTATTTATCAGGACGACAAGTGTTTTGTGATACTGACTGTTCAGCCTCTTACACCCGGGCATATGCTAGTGATTCCACGAGTTGAAGTTGATCATTTGTGGGACGTCGATGATGATACTTATACACACCTTTTCCACGTAGCGAGAGATATGCAGGCGCGCTTAGCGCGGGCTTACCCTAGCTATAAGCGGATTGGATTACTGGTCGAAGGTTTTGGCGTACCGCATGCGCATATCCATGTGTTTGGCTATGATGAACCAATCGAACCGACACTTACCAAGCATATTGAGTGGAAAAAGACTCTCGCAAGCGGTATGGTCAGCCAAGACGCATTGAAAGAGCCGGCCGAGAAGCTTCGCGCGGCATGATAACTATCCTAGCCATCGGCAAAAAGCACGAGGATTGGGTAGCTGATGCCACTAAGCGTTACCAGAATCGCCTCAGAGCGCCTTTTGATACGCGGTGGGTACTTTTGCCACATAGTGCTCGCGAGGGCACTGTGGCTCGCGACGACGAGTCTGAGCGCATATTATCTAGACTTGCGGCTAGTGACCATGTGATTCTACTTGACGAAACGGGTCAGCAACTGGATTCCCCTACCCTGGCTAATAGGTTAAATGATTTGTTTGCACGCGGTCAGCATGTGGTAATAGTCATTGGCGGAGCTTATGGAGTGAATACGGCGGTAATGAGTCGTGCCGATACGGTGTTATCGCTATCCAAAATGGTATTTCCACACCAATTGGTGCGACCAATAATCATCGAGCAACTATACCGTAGCCAGCAAATTCTGGCCGGTCATCCATACCATCACGCGTAATCTATAAAAAGGAGGGTGGTTTATTTAGTCGATAACGTTTAGTTCGCGTTCGAGCTTGTTGATGAGCTCTTGTTTGGTTTTGATCTGTTCGCGTGTCTCGGCCACCAGGTGTTCAGGGGCTTTGGCTACGTAATTTGGGTTGTCTAGGCGCGACGTTAGAGCCTTTAATTCACTTCTGACAGTAGCGAGGCGCAGTTCTAGTTTGGATTGATGTTCGTATAGAGTGTCATCGTCGAGGTCGATCCAAGCCGTCAACTGGTTAGTTGCGAGGCGTAGACCGCGGGCTTCGTCGACGGCTTGGACTGCTTCGAGGCGGGCCAACCAGGCAATTAGCTCGGCATTTTGCTCGATTACGGGGCTACCATGGTATAGCATGGTGTATTTTTGTGAATTTGGTAGCTCACTGATTACGTAGCGGGCCTCGGTGACAAGTTTTTGTAGCTGGTTGTATACTACGGCCTTGTCGGGATTGTAGCTTGGTACACCAGGCCAAGCCTTTTCGGCCAATAATCCATTAGTCCAGCCTAGGGTTTGCCAGATTGCTTCGGTGACAAATGGTGCAAATGGATGTGCTAGGCGCAAAACAGTGTCGAGCACCCAAGCTAGTAGCTGGTCGTTGGGCTGTTTCTTGTTGGATTCGATAAACCAGTCCGCTACGTCGTCCCAGACGGTGTGGTAAATAGTCTCGGAAGCTTCGGCGAAGCGGTAGTCCTCTATTTGTGCTGATAATTCTTCGCGGGCAGCTGCTAGGCGGCTTATAATCCAGTGATCGACTAGGCTGTCTGGCTCGGGGTCGCTAGGCGTGAACCCCTCGGGTAGGGCTCCCTCGATATAGCGAGCGATATTCCATAGTTTGTTGCAGAAATTGCGTCCTGTTATTACCCTACTCTCACCAAAAGCTTGGTTTTGACCGGCGCTACGGCTAGTAATTAGCCCTAGACGTAGGGCGTCTGAGCCGTATTTTTCGATCATATCCATCGGGTTGACTACATTGCCCTTGCTTTTGCTCATTTTTTGGCCATGTTCATCAAGTACTAGGCCGTGCAGGTATACTTCTTTGAATGGAATTTTATCGGTGGCGTATAGACCAAACATAATCATGCGGCTAACCCACGGGAAGAGGATATCGTAGCCTGTTTCCATGACATTTAGTGGGTAATATTTGGCCAGCTCGCCACCGTCGAGGTAATCGGTGGTGACATATGGCCACTGACCACTACTAAACCAGGTGTCAAAGGTATCTTCTTCGCGTCTATATGTTGTGCCATTGACAACTATTTCTTGTTCACCTACCCTTTCGTCAAAAATCCAATCGTCAGGCTTGGCGGTATTTTGAAAAGCTGGGATAGGAATACCCCATGGTATTTGTCGGCTAATGTTCCAGTCGTGTAAATTCTCAAGGTAGTTGATGAGAGCTGCTTTTTTGCTGGCTGGGTAGAATTTGATTTCGTCGTTTTTGATGGCTTCTATGGCACGCTTGGCTAGTGGCTCCATCTTGATAAACCATTGCTCTTTGATGAGTGGCTGAATTGGTAGGCCACTTTTGTAATCGTAGCCGACTGAGTGCTCTATTTTGTCGATGCCGCGCATAAACTCAGAGCTAGTGAGCTCGTCGATTATCTTGTTGCGAGCTTCGGCGACCGTTAAACCTTCGTAGCGCTTAGGTACATTAATCATGCGTCCGTCGTAATCTATAACTTGGATACGTTCTAGGTCGTGGCGATTGCCTATTTCGAAATCATTGGGGTCGTGAGCAGGTGTAACTTTGACCGCACCGGTACCGTACGTCGGATCGACGTGTTCATCGGCGATGACGGGAATCTCGCGGTTGATGATAGGAATCATAACATGAGAGCCTATGTAGCCCTTGTAGCGTTCATCGTCGGGGTGGACGGCGATAGCCGTATCGCCTAGCATTGTTTCGGGCCTGGTGGTAGCGACGACTATTTCGGCTACATGGTCGAGGACCGGGTAACCGATTTTCCATAGACTCCCCTTTTCGTTTTTGTAGCTAACCTCGATATCGGCATAGCCTGTCTGGTATTTGGTGCTGTAATTTACGATTCGCTCACCACGGTATAATAGATCGTCATCCCACATTTTTTTGAATGTAGCGTAGGCGCGTTTGACGACCTTTTCATCGAGGGTGTATGTCAGATTGGGCCATGACACACTGGCGCCTAGGGCGCGGACTTGCTTTTCGGTGTTGCCACGGTGCATGTCGACGAATTCTTTGACACCTTGATAGTTTTCTTCACGTGAATAATCAAAGCGTGATTTGCCTTGTTTTTCGAGTTCGCGCTCGTAAACTACCCAGGTCTCAAGGCCAGCGTGGTCTTCACCTGGAATATAGATCACATCCCTACCCTGCAAGCGGTAATATCGGGCCAGAATGTCCTCAAGTCCGATAGTTAGAGCGTGTCCGATGTGTAGATTGCCGTTGGCGTTGGCCGGAGGCATGACTATACTGTATGGGTCGCCGCCAGACCCAGGGTTGAAGACTTTCGACGTCTCCCACATTTTGTAGATTGTCGATTCGAATTCGCTGGGTGAATAAGATTTTGCTAGTGTCATTTGTATCCTATGGTTAACTTTTCACGTGAAAATGTTTATGGTTTTCACGTGAAAAGGTGGTGCTATTTTTCACGTGAAAAGGTTATGTTTTATTAAATTATCTATATAAATTATAACATGTAAAAACCGGGTATAATAGGGGTATGATAACCGTGCGAGAAGCAACCCAAAAAGGTGAGTGGGACGAATATGTTCAGGCGAATCTTGGTCACCCGCTGCAATTATGGGGCTGGGGTGACGTCAAGTCAGCTCATGGTTGGACGGCTGACAGG
Organism: uncultured Candidatus Saccharibacteria bacterium; assembly: GCA_964545515.1. GTDB lineage: Bacteria > Patescibacteriota > Saccharimonadia > Saccharimonadales > Saccharimonadaceae > UBA2112. The sequence continues at coordinate 13,735 of CAZJFK010000002.1, forward strand.
GTATTCGTATTAGATGACGATAGTATTATCGGTGCCGTGCAGATATTAACTCGCAAGTTGCCGAGTGTTTTCAAAGCTTTTTCGTATATACCGCGCGGTCCAGTAGGGGATAGGGCCAAATCAGATCGAGTCTTAGACTCTGCGGCTGATTTTGTGCGCAATAAGTACCACTCAGTGGCCGTAAGCGTCGACCCGGAATGGGCGAGTGACGACCAAACTCCTAAGGGTTGGCGCAAGACTAAAAACACTATTTTGATAGCTGATACGGTGCTATTAGACCTAACTAAAACCGAGGATGAACTGCTAGCGGTGATTGATCGTAAACGCCGCTATGATATTCGCAAATCAACCAAGGATATTACTAGTCTCAGGGTGGCGGTTAGTGATCCTGATATCGAGGCTATTCTAGATTTATACGACGATACAGCCAGGCGCGCTGGATTTGATTTGCATGGGCGACAGTATTATCGTGATATTCACGCCATGCTGGGCGATGCTTCGGTAATCGCTGCGGCTTACGATGAAAAGAGTAGGCCGATAGCATTTGTATGGCTGGCGGTCAGTGACCGCATAGCTTTTGAGCTATACGGCGGTATTAATGAATCTGGACACAAACTCAGGGCTAATTATGGGCTGAAATGGTGGGCGATAACAGAGATGAAGCGCCGTGGCGTCAAGAGTTACGATATTAATGGTCTGCTCAACGACGGTATTAATAGTTTTAAACTTAGTTTTACTGATCGGCCTACGCATTATATCGGTACACTCGAAAAGCCACTTTCGCCGCTATATAGTGCTTGGAACCATGCTCTGCCTTGGGGCAAAAAGATTATTAGGGCCGTTAGGCGTAAATAAACTAACGTTTTAGAAGCTTTTTAGCCTTTTTGATTGTATTCATGGCTTTGAATCTGAGTTTGTCTACCGGCAAGACGAATTCACCGATGAGTTCGACGGGTACTCCGCCCCCGAAACGTGATTTAAATACATAGATTCCGTAGCCTTCGGACTTGGGATTTTCTAGATCACCCTCGATTCCATAAAAATTATAGTATTTGTAGCCTCTTTCTACGGATCGTTTAATCATATAATCGTGCAGTAGGTAGGTGCCACGCTGCTCGGCGTATTTTTCCTCGGCACCACCAAGAAATGAAACGATTTCGCCATTTGATTCGATGAATAAGATACCCGCTACTGGGGTATTGTCTGATAGCCTGGCGACCAAAAAATGAGCCTTGTCGCCAAAGCTATCGTAGATAGCATAAAAATACTTGTCATCACGGTTGCGAAATTCGCGACGTTCGGCGGTGTGTTGCATGATTTCTAGGAATTCGGGTAATTGCTCGCGAGATATCTTGTCGATTTTGAGATTATTCGCGGTACTTTTGACGTAGCGGCGGTGTCGTTTGGCATAGTCGTCTCTGTAACTTTCGGTAGTGAGCCCAGATAGGTCTTTTTTGAAAATCCAACGAATGTTACCCCTGATACCGACAGCTGTTTTGTTGATTCTACCTGAATATGACCAACCACAGGATTTTAGGAGATCTAAAATTTCTTGATTGTAGGGGATATACGGTGATATCGTTACGTAGATAACACCGAGAGTTTTTAGGTAGTCGCGCAGCGATGATGTAAAGAATTTAATCAATTCTTTGTTAGAATAATCAATCAAAGGCCCAGAGGTGATGTCGGCGCTTTTGACTCGCCCTGGAAAAATAGTTAGCACAGCTCCGCTAATGATTGATTTGCCGTTTTTGATGGCGATGAACTTCATCGTCCGTCCAGTAGCTTGTTTGACCTGAGCCATTTCGGTGCTCTGGACAAAGTTACCTAATTTGTGACTAGCCAAAAACTCTGATAATTCGCTGCTCTTCACCTCTGTAAAAGTATAGTTTGCCACGGTTATTTGACGATACCTTTTATGCGACGAGCGGCTTTTTTGATGAATAGTTTGCCGGGTTTGAAGTTGACATAAAATTCACCGTAGTATTCTTCGATATAACCTCTAAATCCAGCTTTGAATTTGAGCAGTGGGTCGTTCTTGAAATCGCCAGTAATACCGTAGAAATTGTATTTTGGGTATCCTTTTTTGAGGCTGTCGGCCAGTATGTGGTGTTGTAAGAAGTGCGCCCCCAGCTGCTTGCGATAATTAGTGTCTGTTCCAGATAGGAAATAGACCACTTCCTGTTTGTGGTATATGAAAATGGCGCCCGATATAGGAGTGCCTTGGTAGTAAACAACCATAAATTTACTATTTTGGCCGAGCGCATCGTAGAGCTTCTCGAGGTAATCGATATCACGACCCACGGCATGGTTTTTCTGATTTGATGATTCTAGTAGGCTAAATAGAACTGGTAGTTGGTCTCGGGTGAGCTCACCTACGCGATATTTACTGGCGTCTAGGTGTTGGATTTCGCGGCGTCTGGTACCCCGGTAGGAATACAGCAGTTCATGTTCGGATTTAAATTCGGATAGAGATTTGATATAAACAAGGCGATTTACTATCGGTGCAATACCAGTGCTAAACCCAGTGTGTTTGAAGTTGTTTTTGGTAAATATCCTGATGATTTCATCGGTGTTTTGGCTGGTAATTTCGCCGTGGTCGTCCCTGGTTGAGCGTATAGCGGGCGGGTAGATGTGCAGTGATTCGGCTCCACTCGATTTGGCATGGTCACGTATCAAACCAATAACTGCGCTGATTAGTTTGTCGTCGCTCCAGTCAATTAGCGGGCCCATGGTTGTCTCGAATCGTCCACGACGATTAGATAGTAGTGTAATACCAATAAGATTACCGCCCTTGTAAATGCCTAAGAATTCAACTCGCCAGCCCAGAGATGTTCGTAGATCGGACATTTGACTAGTTTGCAGCCAACTGCCGTGTACGTGATTATTGCTAAATTTATCGAATTCTCTACGACTAACTTCCCTTAGACTAATGTCGCTCATTGGACTAATTATAGGTTATGCTCACGGCTATATCAACTTAATAATCAGCGATGGGGCTATTTTGCCCAAGCTGTTTTGGTCATCGAAAGGCTAGGGATAACCTCGAAATCGTATGGGCTTATGGGGCTGACTTTTTGGGCCATATAGTAGCCTAGTGTGGCAATCATCACGGCGTTGTCGGTGCAAAATTGCATAGGCGCGTATTCGATGTCGATGGGTAGACGCTCGCGTAATTCACGGCGAAGCTCGGCGTTGGCTGCCACGCCACCGGCGATGACGACACTGGCGGGTGAATAGTCGCGGTAGGCTCGTTCGGCTTTGTCGACGAGAGTTTCGATTGCAGTTTGCTGAAAACTAGCGGCAAAATCAGCTCGCATTTGGTCGCTGACAAGTGCTGGTAGTTCGTGTGACGGGAATGTGTAATCTTTGCCAACTTCATGCTGGACGGCGCGTAGAACGGCTGTTTTGAGTCCGCTAAATGAGAAATCGTATGGGTTTTGTAGGTGAGATTTGGGCAATTTATATTTATGTGGATCTCCAGATTCGGCTGCTTCGGCTACCGATGGACCCCCAGGGTAGGGCAGTCCGATGATTTTGGCAACTTTGTCAAATGCTTCACCGACGGCGTCGTCGCGGGTTTGGCCTAGAAGTTCGTAGTCGCCATGGTCGCGGAATAGGACTAGTTGGGTGTGGCCACCGCTGACGATTAGGGCCAGCATCGGGAATTTTGGTTGTTTGGAAGGAAGTTCTAGGTTCTTTGTGCCGCTCCCGTCGTTCACAAGTTCACGTAGGTTGCTAGACGCGGGTCCTGCCAGTTGGTCCGTCCCTTCTTTTGACGGGTCAAAAGTGGGTGCCGCCCCGCCAGCTGTCACCCGCTTTGTGATATCTTCTATTACAAAATTTGCATAGACATGCGCTTCGACGTGATGGACGGCGTATAGAGGCTTGCTGTGGATGACAGCGAGAGTACGGGCGGCCAGTGTGCCTACGAGTAGCGAGCCGATTAGTCCTGGGGCGTAGGTGACGGCAATAGCGTCGATATCGTCCCAGGTGCAGCCTGATTCGGCGAGAGCTTGGTCGACGACTGGATTGATGTATTCTATGTGGCTGCGAGCGGCAACTTCGGGGACTACACCGCCGTATTGTTTGTGGATATCGATTTGGGTATGTACGACGCTACTCAGTAAACGGCGGCCGTCTTCGACCACCGATGCGGCTGTTTCGTCGCAACTACTTTCGATACCTAAAATTTTCATAAACTCAGTATATTATGGCAATCAATCGTGGCCGCTGTCAATACTCACGGCGCCTTGGCGGATTATTTCTATGCCGCTACTTGTCGGGCGGATGATTGTCGAGGGCTCGGATACTAATTTGCCGCCATCGACGTAGAAATCGACGCTATCACCAAAATATTCAATAGCTTCACCGACCACTGTGGCTGGCGGGTGAGTGGGCTGATTGGCACTCGATGTGATAAGCGGCCCTGTAATCTGTAATAGTTGGGCGAGTTCGGGTTTGTCGACGACACGAACGGCCAATGAGCCGACACCCTGTGTCAGATAAGCATTAGAATTAAGTGTCAGCACCACACTAACAGAGCCTGGCCAGTATCGACGTACTTTATCGATATCGTCTGGATTAAAGCCGAGCTCTAGCAGCTGGTCGGTGCTGGCGGCTATTAGAGTTCCTGGTTTTTTGACCCGAGACTTTAGTCCATAAAAGCGCTCGACGCTTGATTCGCTCCTAGCTACTGTGGCCAGTCCGTAGACTGTATCTGTTGGAATAATACCGACCTGGCCACCCTGAAAACGTTTCGCTGATTCGATGAGACTAGTGATAATCATATAACTATCATACGTTAGACCTAATAAATGCTAAAATATAAGCATGAAGAAACAGCTTGTATCTGCGGTTCGTAAAACATTACCTAAAAGTGCGACCAAGGGGCTTGAAAACAGCTATCGTCGCGGTCGCTCGCGACTAATTCGTGCTAGGTATGGCAATCCCGCCAAAAAATTAAAGGTAATTGCTGTCACCGGGACTAATGGCAAGACCACAACTCTCAGCTATTTGAATGCGATTTTGAAAGAAGCTGGTTACAAAACAGCGATGTTTACCACGGCACAGATTGAGGTTAATGGCGAGGTCAAGCTTAATGAGCTTAACATGACGGTAGGCTCCACGGCCACGATGCAGCGGTTTTTTAAGCGAGCAAAGAAAGCAAAAGTCGACTATGTACTGCTTGAAGCCACTAGCCATGCGCTAGACCAGCACAAACTTGATGGCGTGCCGATTATGGGTGCGATTATGACCAATCTCACTCAGGACCATTTGGACTATCACAAGACCATGGAGGGCTATGCTGCCGCCAAGGGCCTGCTTTTTGCGAATGAACCAGATTATATTGTGCTGAATCGCGATGATGATTGGTTTGGTTTTTTTGATAAATTTGCGGCCAAAAGCCAAAAGATTACTTATGGCAAAGATGCCGATGCCGATGCACGGATTGATTACGTCAAGCTATATAGCGGTGGTAGCGACGCCGTGGTGGTGATTGATCACCAGACCAGGCTCGAACTAGGCACGGCACTGCCAGGTGAATATAACGTTTACAACATGACGGCGGCCGTCAGTATGGCATACCTTCTAGGCCTTGATATCGAGGTGATTGCTGACGGAGTAGCCGAGCTTGATGGCGTGCCAGGTAGGTTTGAATATATTGAATCAGACAAACCATACGACATAATTGTAGATTTTGCACACACGCCTGATGGACTCGAAAAATTATTAACCGCTGCCAAATCAGTAACCAAGGGCAGGGTGATTGTGGTATTTGGTGCCGATGGCGACCGCGACCGCGACAAGCGTCCAGTAATGGGCGAGATAGCTTGTCGGCTAGCGGATAGAGTGGTGGTAACTAGCCAAGAAAACCACACTGAAGATCCAGATCAGATTATTGCAGGCGTGATGGAAGGTATTCGCGAAGCTAAGGGCGAAGCACGTACTGACGAGATTCCGGATCGTCGCGATGCTATCAAAAAAGCTCTCGATATCGCTAAAAAGGGCGACATGGTAGTAGTGGCCGGTCTTGGTCCAGACAGGTACCGCATGATGGCGAATGGCCAAGAACCATGGAATGATGGCGACGTTATCCGTGAATTACTGAACCAGTAAAATATATTCACTGCTCGGGTTGTAGTTTATACTATAAACATAAGCATCATGAGTAGTAAGCTACGAACCGCAAAGGATCGCCTGTATGGTTGGATACGCCGCAATAAGTTGGTGACGGGTATTGCTATCGTTATGATTATCATACTGGCTATCATGAGTGTTTCGCGGTTACTTAGTCTGAGGAGTGTGATAGACATATCGAGTATCAACCCCTTACTTCATAGTGGTAGTAATAGCCTGGTGGCGTCAGAAGACACTAGAAAACTAGTACTAGTGGCAGATGACGGCAGTACAAATACTAGTTCAGATTCTGGTTCATCACAGACGGATTCTACTAAAACAGATAATAAGTCGAATAATTCATCTAGCGGGAACAGTTCGTCTGGTGGCGGGAGTGGTAGTCAGGGCGGCGGTTCGACGTCTACTCCACCACCGGATACTACACCAAGCCAGCCCAGTACACGTAAATACCCCAGTATCAATAATCAAGTCAATGTCTCAATAAAACTACCTAGTGCATTAAATGGCTGTAGTGTTTCATATACAATCACACCGACCATTAAAAGTAATGGTTACTCGGGAGGATTTACTGTTGGTATGACGATAAATCACTCTTATACCAGTAATGGGAAGACAAAACACGAAAGCGAGGACTTACTGCAGCAAAGCAATAATTTTGATTCTGGTGGCTCAAAGGATGTAAAATTCAGTTATTCAAATACAGTTAGTAACAACGATTCATATACAGCGCAGATATTTTTGTGGCCTACCGAAGCTGGGTCGGATTCTATAACCATTATCCTCCCAAAACCTGGTTCATGTGGCGTGATCGGCATAGGTGGTGGACTATGATGATAAGACTACGTAGGTCTATGGGTCTCCAGGCAAGGTTCTTGACGTGGGTTCTGCTACCACCATTTGTATTGCTAGCCGTTTTTGGAGTGGCGGGGTATTTTGTACTAAATATAACAATTCAGGACAGCGAGACAGAGACTTTGCGTCGGGTGGCGACTACTACATCGACTAAGCTCGAACAGGAATTTGATTTGCGCAAAAGTGTACTCGTGGGCACTGGCAATCAGATTTTTGATACAAAAGCTGAATATAGTGCCAAGGCCGATAAATTAGAAAATCAGTACAATAGTTGCCATGATTTTTTGCTAGGTAATGTGAATTTTGGTGTCAACAAAGATTGCCGACCATTTTATGCCGGTTTTGCCGATGTATCGAAAAGTAGCGGTTCATTAATATACGGACTTAATCAGGAGTATCCTAGTCAGTTCAAGCAAATTTTAACTGACGAGACTGCTCAGATAGATAAGTTGCTCGGTACTTATACTAAGTTTTTCCCTGATTCGAAATACGTGTTGGTCGTAGACAAGGAAGGCATGCCAATTAGCAGTGCTACCACTGGCGAAACGCTGGATTCACAGTATATCAATGACATGGAGGCAATGGCTAAGTCGGCTCTGAAAGCACAGATACAGGCTAAATATGTAGCCAGTAGCGGCGTGGATCAATTGGTTTTCGCTTATCCGGCCGAGTCGGGATCTATATTAGCCGCTTATGATCTAGATAGTGGCAGTGTGTTATACAAGGCCTGGAAAGACGCACCCCTAGATAGCAATACAACATACATGTTGATAGCCGATACAGCTAGTCATATTAGTTACCCTAGGTCAAACGATACGTCGCTATATTCTGCTGCTTTTGACAAAGCGAATGATGGTAAAACATCACTTATTTTCAAAAATCGCGGAGTAAAATATTTGGCGGTTGTCGAAGACGTCAAGGGCACGACCTGGAAGGTTATTGTGGCCTCACCTGTAGCTTATGCGCTGTCATCGCTGGCAAATGCTCAGATGTTGGCGGTGGCTATTATAGGTACACTTCTAATTATATTTGTCTTGGTGGGTTCGCTATTTATACGCAAAATTACCAAGAGTATTATGGCTTTGGTGGCTGGTGCGGTGGTGTTTTCGAGTGGTCAGCTGACCCATAGGATTGATATAGCTAGTATGAGTGACAATGAGTTTATTCGTTTGGCCGAGAGTATGAATACTATGGCGGCCAAGATTGAACAGGCCGAGGAAGAAATCGACAAAAAGGATAAAGAATTTATCAATGTCGCCACGCATGAGATACGGGCACCGCTGACAGCTATTATTGGTAATTTGTCGATGATTATCGATGACGGCATGGGTAGCGTAGACGAAGAAGCCGGCGGGTTGATGAATCAGGCCTATAAGAGTACTCTGCGACTGCGCGATTTAGTAAACGAATTACTTGATATCGCGCGATTAGAATCAGGACGAGCCGAATTTAATCTGAGTAATATAGACCTTGACGGTGAAATTACGGATATGATTGAGATCCAAAATGTCGTAGCCCATGAGAGGAATATAACTATCGATTACGCATCTGAACACAATCCAATTATGGTTTATGCCGATAAATCCAAGCTTGAGATTATTCTGACTAATTTTCTATCAAATGCTATCAAATACAATAATCCTGGCGGCAATATAACGGTCAATGTGGTGCAAAATGCTGGCGAAGTCGAGATTAGTATCAAAGACAACGGTATGGGTATACCAGACGACCAAAAAGCCAAGATGTTTGAAAAGTTTTTCCGTGTCGAGGCGAGTGATCGCGCCAATATTGTCGGCACCGGCCTGGGGCTATATCTGACCAAGCAATTCATCGAAGGTATGGGTGGCAAGGTTTGGTTTGATTCCAAAGTAGGCGAGGGTACGACCTTTTATTTCACGATCCCACGAATTTCTACCGGTGAATAGGTAGATAACCAAGCCTAAAATTGTTAAAATATAGGTATGAGTTTAATTTTTACAAACAGAGATATTCGTGGTGGACAAGCAGAGCCACTCCGCGCCGATGAAGCGTGGTTAATAGGACAGGCATTTTCAGAATGGACCGATGATTTGGGGTCAATGATAGTGAGCGCGTCCGAAGATGCCACCAGTGCTACAATTGAATCGTTGATTAAAGGCCTATTGCTTAATGGTCGCGACGTCAAAAAGATCATCCCGGGCGATGAATACGCCTTGGCTAATGAAATCGCGTCTATCAACGGTGCCGCGGGCGCTTATGTCAGCAAGGATAGTAATCAAGGCGTCGACGTAAATTCGCTATATACCGCACAGGGTGTGCTGGTCGAGGGCGATGACTTGAATGATATACATACACTGGTCGATACGGGTAATATTGCCCCGGCTACCGTCCCTGGCGAACTGCTTAGCTAGTACTACTTGCGGCAGCAATGCGAATTTGTGTTTCCATTTCATTGGCACGAACGGCTGCTAGATTGGGTGAAATCCTAAATCCATTATGAAAATCGCGGTCGTGTAGGCAAGACCAAACTATTTGATCAGGGTGTCGTGATTCAGCCCGTACTTTGTGGACTAAGTGCATGTTTGATTTGATGTCGAGTGGTACTACTGAACCGTCGACATATACGATGATATCGGCCCCACCAAGGTCATCGTCGATTGTTGGTAAATCGTAATCATAGCCCAGCGCACCGACAATTTGTTCGGCGCCAAGCTCGTGACGCATACCGTTCATAACCCAGTAGAGTTCTTGCTCGAACTGTTCGGGATTTTCGTTTTTGTGTGAGCCTGCGTACATGCGTGATAAAAAGGCTAGGGTTTCGTCAAATTTGAGACTACTATCGGTATCTATCATTTCTTTGAGGGCATGGTTGAATTTGGCAAGTTTGGTTAGGTGGGGTAGTTTGACTTCGTGGCTGACATGATGACCTCTAGATTTTTGCTCGCGTAATTTATTGAGCGCAACTTGGGCTTTGTAAAATTCATCAAGTTGACTAATTACCTGGAATCTAGTTGCTTCGGGCGATTTGTAGCCGCCGGGGCTAGTATATTTGTTGGCTAGGGCAAAAGCAGAGCGAGCCACGGCCCGATTGACCGTCTGATCGCGCTCCCGGTCGTTCATGGTTTCTAAATTGGCGCCTTGCATAACAGCATGAAATTCTGGTGTCGATTTGATCTGCTCGACATGGTTCTTTGGGTTTAGCTGTTTGTTGAAGTTCGTCATAGACTATATATACATTAGCATTATAGTGATAAAAAGTCAATATAAGCATGAACATTATTGACAAATATGCAAAAAAATGTATAATGTAAGTATGGTACAGATGAACATAAACACACAACCAAAACAACAAGATCACGGTAGCCGCGGCTGGGACGATGGCCACTATAAGAGTGCTGACAAAGACGGTTACGATATGGGTATACGTATCCACGCCGAGCAGCGCGATGACGAGCGTTATGTAGGCACCGAAGTTCGCGAAGGCTTAGCTGATTTTTATCGCGGTGAATTGAGTCGAGTTGCGACTGATTCGTATGCTTTACTTGAAGCTGGTGAATCGGTTGATTTACTCCAGCCTGGCGAGACTGAAGCTCTACTTGAAGCTGGCGCAACTATTAATCTGCTCGAGTCTGGCGTAGAGTCTAGCCCTGATTCTAGCGAAGCTGATATGGACGAAGATGCTCAGCAGGATGTTCTAGCTGGCAAATTTGATAATCAAAAAATCGGTAAGTTTGTTATATCGAACTATACTGAGTCGACTGAACGCGCGGCCTAATAGAGATATTTTAACGAAATTAGCACTCTGCACTTGCAAGTGCTAATTTTTGTATATATAATTGAAACGTATAAATAACAAAGGAGGAAATAGATGAGTTCACCTATAAAACCTCTTGCCGACCGCGTTGTTGCTGTTCGTGAAGAGGCCAAAACCAAGACTGCTAGCGGCATATATTTACCAGACGCCGCCAAAGAAAAACCAGTGGTAGCCATAGTGCGGGCCATCGGTCCTGATGTGAAATCACTCAAAGTAGGCGACAAAATTGTCTACAAGGAATATTCGGTGACCGAGCTGAGAGTTGATACTACTGATTATTTACTAGTAAAAGAAGATGACGTCCTAGCGACGGTTTAGGAGAAATATCGTGGCAAAGAAAGTTTTTTATGATGATGACGCTCGTACTAGGGTGCTTGGCGGTGCCAAGGCTCTATACGATGCGGTTAAGGTAACTTATGGTCCCAAAGGTCGCAATGTGGTGATTGCCAAAGGTTATGGCGGTCCGACCGTGACGCACGATGGCGTGACTGTAGCCGAGGCCGTTGAGCTACCCGAGGTAGACGACGAGACCCTAGGTTATAAAGTGGGCGCCGAGCTTATTAAGCAGGCTGCGAGCAAGCTTAATAAGGTAGCTGGTGACGGTACTACGACCGTAACGGTACTAACATATAACATACTCAAAGAAGCTAATCGTTTGATTGCTGCCGGGCATAACCCTATGGAACTACGAAAAGGTATCGAAGCCGCTGGCGCCGAAGTGGTGGCCGAGCTAGATAAACTAGCCGAGAGTATCGAGGGCAAAAGTGATAGAGTGGCCGAAGTTGCGACCATCAGCGCTGGTGATAGCCAAATCGGCAAGCTGATTGCTGGTGTTATCGAAAAAGTTGGCAAAGACGGCGTAGTGACTGTCGAGGCCGGGCAGGGCTTGGAACTCGAGGCCGAGGTTGTCGAGGGATTCAGTCTGGACAAAGGCTGGTCTTCGCCATTTTTCGTGACGGATGCTAGTCGCCAAGAGGCCGTCTATGAGCGCCCAGCTATCGTGATTACCGACAAAAAAATCAGTAGCGTCCAGGAATTCCTACCATTAATCGAAAAGCTAGCAGCTGCTGGCAAAAAAGACGTTGTGCTTATCGCTGATGAAGTAGAGGGTGAGGCGCTAAGCGTATTAATCCTGAACAAATTAAAGGGAGTCCTGAACACAGTGGCTGTCAAAGCTCCATCGTTTGGTGATCGTCGCAAAGAGATTCTAGAAGATATCGCCGTGCTCACAGGCGCCAAGGTTATATCTGACGAATTGGGACTGACTTTTGAAAATGTCGAACTCGACGCCGTAGGTAGTGCACGCAAAGTTATCGTCGGCAAAGATGAGACGACAATTATCGAGGGTGCCGGTAAGCAAGCGGCTGTGAATAATAGAATTACTCAGATCGCTGCTCAGGCAGATAATTCTAGTAGTGCGTATGACAAAGAACAGTACGAAAAGCGTGCCGCCGCACTTAGTGGCAAGGTGGCGGTCATCAAGGTCGGTGGTGCTACCGAGACCGAAATCGATGAAAAGAAATTCCGCGTCGATGACGCTGTCGCTGCGACCAAGGCGGCGCTTGCCGAGGGTATCGTAGCTGGTGGCGGCGTAACGCTAGTCAATCTAGCTGCCAAAATCAAAGCCGACGGCTCTGATAGCGTGAGCGCTGGACGACAGATTTTAAAGAGTGCTCTGCGTGTACCACTGACACTTATTACCGCTAATGCTGGTCTAAATAGCGAGGCCCTGTTGGCTCAGGTAGAAGCTGCCAAAATTGGTATGGGCGTCGATGTAAATAATCCTGGCAGCGAGCTGGTGGATGTCAAAAAAGCTGGCGTGATTGACCCAGTCAAGGTCACCAAAGAAGCCGTCCAAAATGCCGTGTCGATTGCTAGCACGGCTGCGACTATGGGTGCACTAGTGGTAGAGATTCCTGAAAAAGAAGCACCTGCACCAATGGGTGGTGGTATGCCTGGCGGCATGGGCATGATGTAGGTCTCTATCCTATAGTCTAATAAAAGTCCGCGTAGTAGCGGGCTTTTATTTTAGTATGTCGCGGCTTGCGTGCCACAGAGCGTCGAACATAATTCGCATGGTCGAGGATAGACTAGCCGATTTAATTAGTACGGCTTCAGTCGATTTGAGTGATGATATATAGGCTATTTGATCGTCAAATATTATAATCAGTGAATCGAATTGATCGTGGTATTTTGGCGGCAGATACCTGGGATTACGATCTAGGATATCGCGTAGTGTCAGGTGGTTTGAACCACGCTTGGTATGAGGTGATTCCCATAGAGTTTGAGACTTTATACGCCTAGCTTTACGCTTAGCCATGAAATATTTGGCGTAGGCTTTGTCGTATTCAGATAGGAAATTGCGTTTGGGAGCGATTATTTGCCACTGGCGACTGGTGCAATCCAGAGCAGCATCGATAACCTTCTTCACACCGTCGACAGTATCAAAATGTTCGACGCTGAAACCAGCCGTGTCTAGCTCGGTGGGGGCTGGGAATATGTCCCGTAACTGCTCTAATTGAATCTGCTGCTGCTCTAATTTGTGCGATTGATTGGTGAGGTAGAGCGATAAATGATCGGCGCCAAGCATGGTGTGAATTTGCTTGCCATCCTGGCTACTAGCGGCTGCCAGACCTTTGTCGCGCAGGGTAGCCAGGGCGTGGTAGGCGGTACTGGGTTTGATGTTTGTGCCGGATATCAGGGCGTCAAAACTAAGTGGTTTTTTGAGACCTTTTATATATAGCTTCGATTCGGTGTCGGTTAGGCCGATTGATACTAGGTATGATGATAAATCTTTCATTACAATTCTAACTTATAAAATATAATTTAAATTAACAGATGTAAAATATATTTATAATATGTATTTATAATATCATATTGCAATTAAATTCGTAGCGTATATGCTGATACTGAATAACGAAAGGATGCATATGGAAAAATTACGAGCAATAGTAACAGAAGGTGGAACCGCAGAATATATTGATGACGTACGGGCAATTACTAATATTTCGGGCGGACGATTTGGCCACGCTTTGGCGGCTGAATTAGCACAGGGTGGGGCTAGTGTGACCGAGATATGTCATCGGGCCGTACTGGACAGGGTGGATGGCGAGACGCTGGGTGTTGATTACGAACATTTTACAGATACCAAGAGCCTACGCGAGCTTATGTTGGATCGTACACCGAGGCCGGATATTATATTACATAGTGCGGCCGTGTCCGATTATCGTCCAGTTGAACGCGTGCATGGCAAAATATCATCGGACAATGATGATATGACGATCAAGCTTGAACGTACGCCCAAAATCATCGGTGAGCTACGGGAAAATTACGGACCCCAGGCTTTTATAGCTGGTTTTAAATTACTATCTGGTGTCAGTGAAGTCGAGCTTATTTCGGCCGCGATGAAGCAACTCAAAGATAACCGCTTAAATATGGTAGTAGCCAATGATTTGTATAATTTACATGACGGTCAGCACCCGGTGATAGCGGTCACGGCCGAGGGTGGGGCGGTACCGTTTGAGGGCAAGCGCGAAGATGTGGCGCGTGACCTAGCGAAATTTATTTTACAGCGCGTTAATGTGCGGTGGTTTAGGAGCGAGAGCGTTAGCCCTATTAAAACAGATGTCGATAGGCGACAGTTTGAGCAAGTAGTTGCTTTGGCTCACAAAATGAATCTTTTGACCGATGAATCGGGCAATGTGTCGGTTAATAGGGGCGATGGCAAGCTACAAGTTAGTCCGCGTGGAGTGAACAAAAAGTATCTAGATGTATATGACGCAATATCATCACGTGTAGATGAATCTGGCTTGGTCGAGTATGAGGGCCGGGTGAAGCCCTCTATTGATACTGGTGTGAGTGGCCTGCTGTATAACAGATATCCTGAGCTGGAATCGATTATACATTTTCATGATGGTTGGGGTCGGATGGACGTTAAGACGGAGTTTCCATATCCGTGTGGGGTATTCGAGGAGGCTGACGAGATTACACGCAGCCTAGATGAATCTAATAGTACCGATGTGTCGGTAGAGCTTGTTCACCACGGGTTTTTGCTGGGTCTCAAAAATGGTGATTTGCAGCGCCTAGACCACGAGTGGCGAGATGTATTGGATAAATATATGGCACACCTTCAAGAGGTTGGTCAGTACCCGGGATTTTTGTTTATACGTGGTACCAAGTATACTCAACCAATATTTGATGGTCTGTCCGTAGTGGGAGTTGTCTGCAATTTGCCAACAATAGGGGCTTCGGTGTTTCTAGACGAAAGAGCGCGTGGTCGTGGGCTAGGTAACACTGTAATTAATCAGATTATCCGGCGGCAGCTACCGGTAACTACGGTCAATGATTGCAAGGTACGAGATTATTACAAGAGCTATGGCTTTGCCGAAGAACATGATGCCAAGATGGATAGATATGTACTAATTCCGCCCAAAAACGCGCTAATACGTGAATTTGGTGAGTAATAAATTATATATAACGCTTGTGTTGACAGATGATGGCACAAGCGTTATTGTTTAAATAGATACTTATCAATACATAAAAGGACTATTATGCCCCCAGTAGACAATAATCAACCAGTGCAATCTGAAAATTCACAGCCCGCTACCCCTGTGGTGGAGCCAAAGCAGAGTTTTTGGTCAAAGTTGTTTGGCAAAAAAAAGGATACACCAACTCCTTTGCAGCCTCGTGAATCATTAACTCCTCCTCCTCAGCTTGATGATGCAGCTGATGATCTTTCGGCTCCTGCCGAGACTACTGGTGTTGATTTTAGTGCAAGTGCACCTACTGACGCAGCTCCGAGTGATAATTTAGGTGGTGGTGAAGTAGAATCTCCAGCGGCTGGCGATGTGCCTGCTGATCCTACACTGGGCGGTGACACAGCAGTTTCGGGCGAGGCAGGCGATTCTGACGATTCGTCAAATCCTCCACAGGCTCTTTAGATTTACAATCTGATAGTAGTTATGCTATCTTAAATAAAATATATAAACAGAGAAAAAATATGGGCGAAGGAACTCCAAAAAGCACAGCAGACACCGTACCCGAGGGCAAGAGGGTTGAGATTTATGATCCAAGCAGGATGTTTTCGGATCATGTGCCAAAACATTATAAGGTTGAGGTAAAAACCCCCGAGGAAGAACCGGAATCTAAACCGGAGACGCAACCTGATAAGGAACCGGGTGTTATTGATGAGTTTGCTGATTTTCTGTCTGCTGATGAGTCTGCTAGGCTGGAGGGCAAAGAACGCGAGGAAGTTCTACGCTATATAGTTGAGAATTCGGTTGGTAAACGCGCCGCCGACAAAGCACCCCAAGATTTCTGGGATCGCTTGTCCGCCAAGAACAAAGACGCCGCCAATATTATGCGTGTATTAAAGCGCATGAAAACTGGCAACATGGCCGTCCAGATTGAGGCTAGTGACGAGCTAACTGAGCGTGTTATCAAGATATTTAATGGTGGTAAAAACATCGAGCAAGCAGGCACAAATCCTGCTGATACCGAGGATGGTGACGATGCCAACGACGAGGGCGAAGACGCGCTAGACGAAGACGATGTAGATGATGAAGGCGAAGGTGCATTCCATGATGCACATATACGCAACATAAACGGTACATATATACGTTTACCTAATTTTATTGCAAATCGCCGTGAGAAAAATCGCTTGAAACGCGAGGCCAAGCGAGATAAACGACTTAAAGAATTACTAGATGACGGATATAGTACACAAGAAGCCAATGAAAGGCTAGACAAATCCGATAGACGACGGTTTTATATAAAGGTTGGTTTTGGGTCTGCTGCTTTAGTTGGTGCTGCCCTTGCTGCGAAATATGGGTTTTCGCTACACTCAGGCGGTGGGCATGACGCTCAAGATCTATTGAGGCCACCAGGGGGCGACGGTGGTGGTGCTGGTCAT
>CAZJFK010000002.1:30441-79209 GCA_964545515.1 uncultured Candidatus Saccharibacteria bacterium
TTATGCCAACATGTTTAATTCTCCAGATACATCCAAGATGGTTAACGCACTTCATCATGCAAATGACATTAGTCCGGGTCTTGCTGGTTTAGAAGCCCTGAACAAGGCTGATGCTTTGAACCAAATGAAAGAAATGTTCCATGGCAACCCAAATATTACGGCTATGTATGCTTCGCAGCTCAACATACCTGGTGCGCCCAAGATGCCAGATATTAGTCTTTTGCAGAGCAGTGATCCGTCGGTAATTGAATATAATCAGAAGATAAATGAGTATGGTGAATTACTAAAGGGCAATCCTGAACTGCGTAATGATATTACTCAGCAAATGCTAGATAAATTAGATGGTGGAAGTCTGGGTAACAAAATTACATTGCAGCCTGGCTATTTATCTACTGGTAGCAATAATTCACTTAGTCAGTATATTTATGGCACAAGGCCAAGCATTGATGGACAAACTAACCAAGTATTTGTGGATCCGGAGGTCTGGTATAACGATGCCGATGCCGTTGAGTGGCACCTTAGTGACGGTACGACAATACTTGTTGAGCCGCATTGTGGGCAGATTGCCTATCAACCTCCTGTGCATGTAAGTGCTCCGGCAGCTGTTTATCAGCCAACACCTTCGCATAATAGTCCGCTTCCAACTCCGGATAGCCCGCCGCCATCCCATAGTACCCCTCCTGGGACTCCTGACATCCCTGGAACGCCGGATACTCCTGATACGCCCGGTACACCTGACAATCCAGATAATCCAAATCCACCAGCAGATGCACCAAAAACGGATGATTTCGAACTTCCCGACGGGTTTGTACCTCGACCGGCTCACACCGAGCCAGCTGGGCCACCGATTGACGTTCAGCAAACTGCGCCTGCACCTGCGCCAGCACCAAACCGAGTGGACCTACCGCCACCACCAACTGATTCATCGAGCAATGCGCCAGGTAGTGCATCTGGTATTCAGTTGGATACACCTGCACCAGATGTCCAGCCAACTGGTCCAGTTGGTAATGCCGGCAATTCTGGCGTAACAAACGGTGACCCATTAGCATAGAAAGGAATGGAAAATAAAAATGCGTAAATTTCTGAAAAAACTGACCAATATATCTAAATTCCAGTTAATACTAGCAACACTCTTTGTGGCGTTTGCTGTGGTTTTGGTGCCAAGCGTATCAGATGCTTGGGGTCCTGCCAGGGCTACATTTACAATGGAGCACCCTGCTAAATATGTGACATTCAACTCCATCACCGACAATCCGTCATATGGTGATGAGCAGAATTTCCTAAGCGTCAAAGAATCGACAGCTAGCAACAGTAGCTATACCGACACTATATCGGTGAAGCCCGGTAAACAGTATACGGTGATGGTTTTTTACCACAATAATGCTAGTGCTACATATAATGCCGACGGTTCTGGTATAGCACACGGTGCATTCGCTAGGGTAGAAATACCGGCTATCGTGAGCAAGGATAATAAGCCAGTGGGCGCCGAGAGCTATGTGGGTGCGTCAAATGCTAATCCACAGCAAGTTTATGATGAAGTATTTTTCAAAAACGGTACCGGTAATGATATAGCACTAAGGTATGTGCCTGGTTCGACTGTTATACATTCCAAGGGTGCTGTGAATAATAAAGTTATGCCAGACACAATTCTTTCGAGTAGTGGAGTCAAGCTAGGATATGATTCACTAAACGGTGATTTGCCAGGCTGTAATGAATACGCGGGCTATATAACATTTAACGTACAGGCTGATCAGCCGGCTCTATCGTTCAAGAAGCAAGTTCGTTTACATCAAGACGGTAACTACAAAGATGGCTGGGCGAGTAATATTACTGCCGAACCCGGCAAGGTTGTCGACTATCGCTTGGAGTATAAAAATATCGGCACAGTAGAGCAGCACAATGTGGTGTTCAAAGATGTGCTACCTAAGGGTCTAAACTATGTCAAAGGTTCATCGGTCTTGATCGATGGCGCTAGTCCCACGGGCAAGAAATTAACTGACGAGATCAGTCGGGGTGGTATGAATGTCGGTAGCTATGCACCAGGCGCGGCTTCGTATCTAGTATTTAGTGCCAAAGTAGGCAATGTCCCGTGTACAAATTTGGTCAATAAAGCCGATGTCGAGACAGATAACGGTGCCCTGAACGGGCAGGCAAACGTCAGTACTGGTAGCGATTGTGCACTGCCTGTTACGGGTCCGGCACAGGTGGTAGCGGGTCTGGTAGGTGTAGCTGCTATAACGATTGGTGCGGTTTATTACTTCATTAGTCGCCGTGATCTAAGTGCAGCCCTAACTGATAGCAAGATGCATAATTTAACTGGCCACGTGTCGCACACTCACAAAAAGTAACTAGATGACAAACAAATAAGCTCCCTGATGGGAGCTTATTTTATCTGAGGATATTATTTGTCTTCTTTGTGGCTGAGATAGTCGACTTCTTTGATAATGTCGAGTAGGGCCTTGGCGCGTTTTTCTTCGTCTTCAATTTCTTTGGCGGCGTCGTGTGCTGGGGCGATTAGTTCGGTGTCGTCTGTACTACGAATCAGTAGCAAATACGTATCAAAGCGTTCTTCGGCTGATACATTGAGCTTACCAACTAGCGGACGAAGCTCATTAATAGCTTGTTGCTTGATGGTGTTTAGTTCGCTGTTGTCCTCGGGCTCGGATTTGTCTGTCGTATCAGGTGTAGTACTGACTATTGGTGTGCCCGCAACTTCGGCTGGTTTGTCATCTTCAACTTTTTCGACACTTTCTACGCTTTCTGCTCCTGGAACGATAGTGGCATCAGATGTTTTAGGCTCGCCAGATAGATTCTGGTCAATTAGCGAAGTATCTTCTTCGGACTCAGGTGGAGTAATTGGTGGCGTAGTTGTGATAGTCGGGAAATCCGAGAAATCAGGCACTCCATTTACTGGTGCGGGTGCTGAGGTATCGCTAGCTGTGGTTGTGTCTACGGCCGGGTTAGTGGCCCCTAAATCAGCTAGGGTGCTGTCAGTGCTTAAATCGTCGCTAGTAGACGTATCTGTCGGAACGACTGGTGTCACAGAACCAAAACCAGACGCAGCGTTAGCTACATCATCTAAAGCTTTTGCTAAATCCACCTCGTCTTTGCTTGGATCCATTCCCACCCCTATCACAATTATGCTTAAATCTATCAAAAGTGTATCATATAAATATATATAAGTGCAACAGGATGAATTATGTTAGACGACTCAAATGTAATAAAACAACGTGACCCCAAGGACGCACTAGGGGTAGCGGCAAATCAATGGACCCAAGTTCAGGACAAATCCACTGTACATGATGGCGACCATGATGGACGAGTAATTAGGAATATTCTAATCACTGGTATGGGCGGAAGTGCCCTAGCTGGGTTAATTGCTAAGGCTGGTTTGGCTCCGGTGATAGGGGTACCACTGGAAGTGGTGCGAGATTATGATTTACCGGCTTATGTGGATAAGCATACACTTGTGATTGTTAGTAGTTATTCGGGTAATACCGAGGAATCGTTGTCGTGCTTGCGCCAGGCTATTAATCGCGGAGCACAAATAGCCGCTATAACAGCCGGCGGTAAGCTAGCTGAGCGTGCTGAGAGCAAGAAGATCGCTCGTGTGTTGATACCGGCGGGTTTGCAGCCACGAATGGCAACATTGGTTAGCCTGAAGGCTTTGGTGAGCTTGCTAGTCAACTTTGGTGTAGTTGGTCGTGGTATTACTAGTCAGGTGGCAGCGACAGCTGAGTGGCTTCACGCGGAATCTACTAAGTGGTTACCGGGTGTGACCACGGATAAAAATTACGCCAAACAATTAGCTCTACTAGCTGTCGGTAAGACGCCGGTGTTTTATGGCGGTACATTAAGCGGTCCAGTAGCCTATAAGTGGAAGATTAGCTGGAATGAAAATGCCAAAAACGTGGCTTTTTGGAATGTTTATCCCGAGACTAATCACAATGAGTTTATGGGGTGGACATCGCATCCGGTCGACAAGCCTTTTGCGGTGTTTGATTTAGTCAGCTCGTTTGAACATCCGCAGATATTGAAACGATTTGAGATTACCGATAAATTACTTAGCGGCAAACGGCCCAAGGCTGTAACTGTGAATTTACAGGGTACTAGCCCGCTTGCACAGCAATTATGGGGCACGGTGCTGGCGGATTTTGTGAGTATTTATGTGGCAATTTTAAATGGCGTTGATCCGACACCAGTTGATTTAATTGAAAAACTCAAAGCTGAATTAGCTTAGTAATTCAGCGCAACGCGTGTCGGCTTTGTCTAGTTGTGCGCATAGGTATGCTTGTTTATCTGGGTTAAATTGCCCACATGTTACTACGAAGCTTTTGAAATGCAGTATTAGCGGACGATATTTGGCGGCTAGGCGGCTTTTCCGGGCGGGACTTTCGTTATGCAGTAGGCCTACGCAATTGTCGATAAAATCAGATAGCTTAATGATACCGGCGTCGCTGTCAGTTTTGAGTACTTGCACGACGTGCTGACGATAGAATTCGTTCTTGTCTTCACGACTAGTGATATCATCTGGATAGTCGGCATTAGTGACTGCGTCGACCATACTGGCAACTCGGGGGTCAAATAGCTGAGTTATGACATTTAGAGCATGCTGGCGGTCGTTATCGCTCGTGCTAGCGGCGATTGTGCGCCAAAATTCAGGATGGTCTTCGACGGTGTCGTGTAGTAGGGCCGCTTGGGCTATCTGGGGGTCGCTTATACCTAGGTGATCTGGGCTGATTACACGTGCTGCTACGCGTAGGAAATGTGTCGAATAAGGTAGATCGCCGCGCATATCACCGGCGTGAGCACGCAGGGCAATAAGTTCGGCGGCGATAGTGTTGTCTTTTGCTTCTTGATTCCAGGGCTGGTCTTCGACCATGTAGTCAAACCGCCTACGTAGGCCGTCTTCGCCATGACGAGCGGTAATCTCGTGGAGAGGTAGATGTCGGATATCTGTATAATCTGGCGACAACTCTTTCATATGTAATTATTACCACAATATTTTATTTTTTGCAAGTAGGGGTTTCGATTGGAATCTTTGCTATAATTGTTTTTGTTATACGTTTTGACGAGGAGAGATGGCCGAGTGGTTGAAGGCGCACGCTTGGAAAGCGTGTATTGTGGCAACGCAATCGCAGGTTCGAATCCTGTTCTCTCCGCCAGAATAATAAATCCAGGCTTTTGTCTGGATTTATTATTATGATGACATCACTGATTCGAACCTAAACGTCGGCAGACGTTGGTTCGCCTACTGTCATAGTCTACGATTTGTACAGTAGCTAGCGTATGCCTGTTTTCCCTGCGATTGCCTAATCAGCCTTTACCTTAGACAATCCATTGGCGTCGTAGCAAGCAGTACCAACAAAGGATTTTTTGAGTGTTATGGTATTAAATTTATCACACGCCAGTGAATTTTGTCCGCCTAGGAAGAATTTCCAATCTTTGCCTGGTGCTTGGTAATATAATTCAAACCAACTAGTCACCCCTCCGTTATTTCGACTGATCGCGGCATTTTTATACCCATCTACACCGTTTTTTATGGTCGGAATACCGAAAAATATCTTAAGACCTTTTGTATCAGGACTCGTTGCAATATATGCATCGTAAAACGGATCAATAGTCTTAGCGGCGTCCTCATAGCTAGACATGTCAGCACAGGGTCAGAATAGCCCAGCCAATGAACGGAAAGGCTAGTAGGGCTATGCCCAGCGTCAAAATCACACTGATGCCAAATGCCAGATGGACTATGAAACTAAGCACGGCAATGACAAGAGCTAGTAATACTAGCGTACCGATCACCGACCAACTCAGATGATCAAAGCTGACTGGTTGCCCGTCGCTATATAGCGATATCCAGCCGAAGGCGTTGAGTACCAGCAGGGTTACGCCGGTCAGTATGATATTGAGCAGAAAGCGCATTTTTCTCCCAAGGTTCGTCGAGTAAATCGATAGGTATATTCTATAATTTATCTAGGTATTAGTCAACATTACTAGGGTTGACTGGCGTTATTATAAGTGAGGCCACATAGCGGGGTTTTAAAAAGCAAAAACATTATTTACAACATTACTAGGGGAAAAATGGCTTGTGGTTAAAAAAACTAGACAAAATGCTTGAAAACCATATATGTGGGGTATATAGTTGTATACATACACTACATATGTAGTCGTAAAAGAAAAATACACATTATGCAAGACGGGAGAACCCGCCACCAAGGTTAAACTTGGAGGAGTTTTCTTGTTGTGCCCGAAAAAGCGATTGAGAGCGCAGGAGTTGGGTAGGTGTAGGGTAAAAGTAATAAATAGGAGAGGGTAAAATGAACATTCATGTGGTAAAACGCGACGGCACCCGCGAACCATTTGACGCCAACAAGATCAATATTGCCTTGGTCGAAGCCAGTGAGGGGCTAGTCGATCAGATTCAAAAGGTTGTTCAAGTAGCAAGTGAGCTACAGTTGACACTTTTTGATGGCATCACTACCGAGCAGTTAGATGAAACAGTCATACAGACAGCTCTGCAAAATGTCAAAGACGATCCAGATTTTGATATTATCGCAGCCAGACTACAACTAAAGGTACTATATAAGCGAATCCTAGGCGCGTATAAGACTGATGATGAGCTACGCAGTTTGCATGCTAGGGAATTCCCTAAATACATCAAGGCGGCCGTGAAAGATGGCTTGCTTGACGCTCGCATGATTGATGCCAAGGTGTTTGATCTCAAAAAATTAGCAGCTGCACTTGAACCAGATCGTGACAAATTGAGTAAGTACCTAGGGGTAGTGACTAACATGAATCGCTACGCTCTGCGTCGCCAAGACGGACAGGCTATCGAAACTCCGCAGTTTACACATATGCGTATTGCTATGGGTCTTAGTTTTAATGAGAAAAATCCTACCAAAGCAGCGCTAGAATTTTACGATCACATGAGTCGACTAGAATATCTGCCCGGCGGCAGCACTCGCGTAAATGCCGGTGGTTCGTTCCCACAGCTCAGCAACTGCTTCGTCATCGATGTCGAGGACGACATGGAATCTATCGCCAAATCTGTCCGTGACACAATGTGGATCGCCAAAGGCACAGGTGGAATCGGTATTAGTATGACCAAACTCCGTGCAGCCGGCTCACCCGTTAAGACGACCAACACCGTAAGTACTGGGCCACTACCTTTTATGAAGATGATCGATACGGCGTTATTTGCTGTCAGTCGCAAGGGCAAAAAAGCTGGTGCCGCCGCTATTTATATGGAGAATTGGCATCTGAATTTTCCGCAGTTTATGGATCTTCGCGCCAATGCTGGTGATCCATATTATCGTACTAGGTTTGCCAATATTGCTTGTTATCTGAGCGACGAGTTTATGAAACGTGTCGACAAAGACCAGGATTGGTACATGTTTGATCCAGCCGAGACGCCTGATTTAAGTGAGCTATATGGCTCAGCATTTAGTAAGCGTTACGCTGAATATATTAAGCTCGCCGAAGCCGGCAAAATGCGCGTTTTTGACGTAGTACCTGCTCGCAAGCAGTGGCGCCAGATTTTGACTTCGCTCCAAGCGGCTGCCCATCCGTGGATTACCTGGAAAGACAGCATTAATGTCCGTGCTCTCAACAACAACACTAGTACGATTCATTCATCGAATCTCTGCACCGAGATTACACTGCCAAATGATTCCAAAAACATCGCTGTCTGTAATCTAGTCAGTATAAATCTATCGGCATTTCTAGATATCGAGACCAAAGAGTGGGATTGGAAGAGGCTAGAACTAGCAACGCGTAGTGCTATTCGCCAGCTTGATAATCTATGTGATATCACTAATACGCCAGTCCGTGAGGCTATCCATAGTGTACAGACGACCCGTGCTCTGGGATTGGGCGTAATGGGCTTTACCGATGTGGTCGAGAAACTTGGTTATAGCTACGAGTCTGAGGGCGCTTACGAGACGGTTGATGCCCTAGTAGAATTCATCAGCTATCATGCTATCGATGAATCAACCGAGCTTGCCAAAACCCGTGGTATTTACCCTGATTTCAAAGGCAGTGGCTGGAGTAAAGGCCTGTTGCCAATCGATTTAGTCGAAGTGCACAGCAAAGACCGCAAACTTCGCGTTAATATCAGCCGCAAAACTCGCCTAGACTGGGAAGTACTGCGCAAAAAAGTCAAAAAAGGCATGCGCAACGCTACATTAATGGCGGTTGCGCCGACAGCTAATATCGCACACGTTGCTGGTACGACACCAGGTTTTGATCCACAATTTAGTCAGATCTTCAGTCGCTCGACTCTAAATGGTAAATTCCTAGAAGTCAACGAAAATCTAGTGCGCGACCTCAAAAAACTTGATTTGTGGGACGGTGTAAAGGACCAGCTACTAGTAGAAATGGGTGATTTGACTAATCTAGATGTGCCGCAGAGTCTCAAGGATGTGTATAAGACTAGTTTTCAGATATCACCACTGGCATACGTCGAGGTTGCATCGCGTGCCCAGAAATGGGTCGACCAAGCGGTGAGCCGTAATATGTATTTAGAAACTCGCAATATCGATGACCTAGATAACATATATATGGAAGCTTGGAAGCGTGGCCTGAAGACGACATATTATTTACACTCCAAACCTCGCCATCAGGCCGAGCAGAGTACAACAACTGTCAACAAAGCCAGCGAGATTGTCAAAAAAACGGGTGACACCAAAAAAGCCGGGTTTGGTTTTGCCAAGAGGGCAGGGTAGATGCCTATGATGCAGCGAACAAAGAATTTAACCAAAAGAGTAACAAAATAAAAGGGGGAATAAAAATGAAAGCAAATCAAATTATCAGCGACGAAATGACACTAGAACAAAAACTAGATGCTATCGATCGTGCTATGAAAATGGCTCAAGAACAAGCCGACGAAGAAGCAAAATCAAAAGGCGTAGCTTCGGCACCAATTGACCCTGCTACATTAACTATATGTGATGGCTGTGAATAAAAATCAATTATTAATAAAATTCATCAAAGATCTAAAAAGAGAGGTTCAAAATTATCATGGCAGGCATTCTAGGCAGTGGCGTACAAGACGCGTTATTACTACGTCCAATACACTATCAGTGGGCAAAAGATTTATATGATCAAGCCGTAGCGAATACTTGGTTTCCAAACGAAATACAGTTGGCACAAGATCTAGCTGACTGGGATAAAATGACTGAGGAAGAAAAGCATGCTTTTACTTTTCTTGTGAGTTATTTTAATCCAAACGAGCTACTAGTGAATAAAGCACTTGCTTTTGGTGTGTATCCATATGTAAATGCTGCCGAGTGCCATCTGTACTTAGCCAAGCAAATGTGGGAAGAAGCCAATCACTGTATGTCATTTGAATATATACTAGAAACTTTTCCGATTGATCGTGATAAATCATATAGCGCTCATGTCGAGACTCCAAGCATGGCCAAAAAAGAAGAGTTTGAGACTAAATACATCAAACGTATGACTGAGCAAACTATCGATATTACTACGACTGAGGGTAAAAAAGATTTTATCCGTAATTTGATTGCTTATAATATCATCCTTGAGGGTGTGTGGTTCTACTCTGGTTTCATGGTGGCTCTAAGCTTCCGTCAGCGTAAGTTGCTACGTAATTTCGGCAGCTTGATGGATTGGATTATCCGCGACGAATCGTTACACCTAAAATTTGGTATGAACTTGATTTTGACTGTGCTTGAAGAAAACGAAGATTTGCAGACCGAAGAATTTGCCGATGAAATCAAGCAAATGATCCTGGACGCCGTCGAGATGGAGCGTGAATACAACAACGAGATGTTGCCAAAGGGTATTCTGGGTCTAAATGCTGATTACGTGAACCAATATGTTGAATACCTAACAGACCGTCGTCTAGAAGAGCTTGGTTTTGGGGCACATTTCAATACTCCAAATCCAGCCAAATGGATGGCAGCTGCTAATGATACTTATGAGCTTGTGAATTTCTTTGAGAGTACTAATACTTCGTATGAAGTAAACTCAACGACCAAAGATTCCGCTAAAAGTAAGAAAAAATAGAGCTAGGAGGCTAAAAAGCCGTGTTTCGAAGATTTAGACGACTCAGTATATATCTTGGACCGGCTTTTGTGGCGGCCATTGCCTACGTAGATCCTGGTAATTTTGCAGCTAATTTTAGTGCTGGTGCTGAGTATGGCTATACCTTGCTATGGGTGCTGGTCGTAGCTAATATTATGGCTATGCTGGTGCAATATTTGAGCGCCAAATTGGGTATCGTGACAGGCAAGAGCTTGCCTGAAGTCATCGCTAGTAAGTTGAGCCGTAAATATCGTATAGCTTTTTGGTTGCAGGCCGAAGTGGTGGCTATAGCTACTGATCTAGCAGAGGTAGTTGGTGGCGCGATAGCCCTAAATATAATATTTGGTGTACCACTTCTAGCCGGAGCCGTAATCACTGGCGCCGTCAGTATGGTGTTGCTGCTTCTGTACAACAAGCGCGATATTAGGATATACGAATATATGATAACGGGACTATTACTCGTTATCCCCATCGGGTTTTTTACAGGTCTAGCCATGCGTCCACCGGACGTACGCCTTATGGCCGAGGGCTTACTACCAACTATTCAAGGACCAGAAGTTTTGCTACTAGTCGCGGCAATGTTTGGGGCGACCGTCATGCCGCATGTTGTTTATTTGCATTCAGCAATTGCCAGGGATAAACACAAAATATTGCTTAGTAAGACTAAGCTCGAAAAATTATTACGAGCCACTAAAATAGATGTTGGTCTGGCAATGGTTTTTGCTGGGACGGTAAATATAGCTATGCTGCTACTCGCTGCTAGTGCGTTACGAGGGTATCCCAATGTAGATACGCTTGAGGGTATATATGCGGTGCTTGGTAGCGACTTATCGACGTTTGTCGGTGGACTATTTGGCGTAGGGCTGCTGGCATCTGGGTTTGCATCGACAGCTGTTGGCGGTCACGCTGGTGCTGTAATTATGGAGGGCATGCTACATAAACATATCGCCCTGCATTGGCGTAGATTGATAACAATTATACCGGCGATTTTGATAGTTGCAGCGGGTGTCGATGCTACTTACTCCCTGATATTGTCGCAGGTAGTACTGAGTTTCGGCATACCGTTTGCATTGATACCACTTGTCATCACTACGTCGAGTAGGAGCGTTATGGGTAAGCATGTCAATAAGCTCGGGCTAACAATTATAATCGGTGCGGTGACGTCACTAATTGTGATACTCAACATAGCGTTAATTTATCTGGTAACAACTGGCGTAGAGGTATAGGTTATAATTAACCTATGAAAATATATCTAGTAGCTAGTTCGTTTCCTGCTGATGATTTGTCTAAAATAGGCAAGGAATTGGCTGCTAGTAAAATAGATTATTACAAACAAGATTATAGTGGCGATATCGATGAAAAGTGGCGGCTAGCTTATGACCATATCAACTCGTCGGATTATGTATTGATCAATGCTGGTGGTAGGCAGACCGAAGAATCGCTAATAGAACAAGGTATCGCATACGGTGCGCGCAAACCGATTTTGCTAGCGGCCAGGCAGGGCGATAAAGTCACGGCTTATAAAGATCTTGCCTATGCTACGTTTGACTACAAAGATATCAAGGATTTGATTAAGCAGCTCGATACTCTGGATACCGAAAAATCATTTAATGATACTGATAGATTACTGTGGTTGACGATTATTGCCTGTGGGATGTTGGCGGTTAGTTATGTATCGTCTAGGTTGTTTTTGCCGCTTGGAGTGATAGTGGCGTTTGTGCTTTGGTATGGCATGACGCGTGCGTCTGAAACTGTCAGGCGTTACGAAAGAGCTTTGATATACGTACCGCTAGCGGTGCTATGGTGGGCGGTAGCTATGGAACTAAGTAGGGTTGATTATTTGGTAGCCACAGGCTGGACTCTGATTTATTGGGCAGCATCACTGATAATATTGAAAAAACTGAAATTCTCGCTGTAGAAAGTGTATACTTAGTATAGTGAAGACAACCTTAGTAATATTTGGA
Source organism: uncultured Candidatus Saccharibacteria bacterium (assembly GCA_964545515.1). Lineage (GTDB taxonomy): Bacteria > Patescibacteriota > Saccharimonadia > Saccharimonadales > Saccharimonadaceae > UBA2112. The sequence continues at coordinate 42,450 of CAZJFK010000002.1, forward strand.
ATAACCGGAGATTTGAGTCGCCGTAAATTGATTCCGGCACTGTCGCATGTCATCAACGCTGGACAATGTGGCGATTTGAGTATAGTTGGGGTAACTAGGCAGCCGGCCAAAGAGTTTGAAATAGTTAGTGACAGTACTGGTAAAACTTGTTCGACGACATCGCTTTTTCATATGGATACCGAAAATATCGATGATTATAAGCGGCTGAGGGAACATCTAGATGATGGTAGTGATCAGACGCTATTTTATCTGTCTGTACCACCCAGTGCGGTGACTGATATCATCAAAAATCTAGGCGAGGCTGGGCTAAATACCAGTGGCCACAAGCTACTACTTGAAAAGCCGTTTGGTAGCGATTATGCTAGCGCTCAGGACGTAATTGGGCAGATTTCTGAGTATTTTCACGAAGATCAGATATTTCGTATCGACCACTATCTAGCCAAGGAAATGGCGCAAAATATTATCACTTTTCGGGCTAGGAATGCGATTTTTGCTAATATTTGGAATAATCGTCATATTGAGCGAATTGAGGTGGTAGCACTAGAATCGATTGATATTGAGGGCAGAGCTAATTTTTATGAGCAGACGGGGGCGCTGCGCGATGTTTTACAGGGGCACCTGATGCAGCTACTGGCTCTAACGCTCGCCCCACTAGAAGGTGGAGTAGTAGACTGGGACCAATTGCCAACTCGTCGCCTGGAAGCACTAAACAGTCTAGATTTGGCGAATCCAGAGCGTAGTTACCGATCACAATATGAGGGGTATCGTGATGAAGTCGACAATCCTGATAGTGTCACCGAGACGTTTGTGTCAATTGAACTAAAGAGTCAGCTGCCCGAATGGGAAGGCGTGCCATTTGCGTTGACCACCGGCAAGGCTCTCAGCACCAAAAAAACAGAGGTCAGAGTGCATTTTAGACGCACAGATGAGACGCAGAGTAATTATCTAAGGTTTAAAATCCAGCCCAATGAGGGTATCGCAATTGATTTGGTGACCAAAAAGCCGGGCTATGAGCAAGATGTTGAGAAACAGCAATTAAGCTATTATTACCCCCAGGATGAGCGGCTTCCAGACGCCTATGAGCAGGTTTTAATTGATGCCATCAACAGTCGCAAGAGCTTATTTACGTGCAGCGACGAAGTGCTACGAGCTTGGGAAATAGTTCGACCGATTCAGGAATCCTGGGTAAATAATGAGCAAATTGACACTTATCCCAAGGGTTCTGAGGCCCGCAACGTCATATCCGATCTAAATTAGCATATGCACTTGACTTTTTAGCAATTTTTTGCTATAATGTAGCTTATGAAATTGGTGGAAGAGGTTTATCCTAATCTAGACGTACCAGTAGTAAATACTGGTGAGAGTGTTGAATATGCTAGTTTTGAAGATGCCTTAAAGGCCGAGCGAATACGCATGATAGGTAGTCGTGCTACGAGTGAGACCATGTCTGGACCCCAGAGTAGCCCTGAGCGACCTACTAACAAGACTTTTTATAATAAAAACCTAAGTGAGCTAGACAAAATTGAGTCTGGCAACGCCAATTGGTTGAATTCTAGTGAGCGACTGGCTTATGAACAAGTTGGCCGTGAGATTAATGATCAACCGATGACAGTCTATCAGGCTGATGTGCTAAGATTTTTGCGTACCAGGGCTCGTAGTGATTTCGCTAGGAATAGTTTTGATAATGTAAATTACGATACGAAGCAAACTTTGCGCGAGTTAATCATGGAGTCCAAGGCTCAGCTTGATGCGACCGAAGACAGGGATACCAAAAAGGCTTTGACTGATGGTCTACGCAACATGGTCGCTACTTATAAGCGTATGCTAGGCGGTGATAAGACGAAACAGCCCGATGCCGATGCTCTAAAAGCATACGCTGACCTCGCACGGATAGGTGAGGACAAAGACGCTATAAGCTCTGCCAAAAAAGACATGTTATTTACTGCGTATTGCCTGAGGCAAGACGAAATTACTTATAATATTTTGGCTGCCAAATATCCTAAGCAAGAGCAGAGTACTGATGTAGAAGCTGTGCGCAAAGCTCGTGTCGCTCGTGGCTTATCGTCACGCGCACTAGCTAGTGTATATGCTGAGCGTCAGAAAAAGGTTGGTTGGTTTGATTCACGATCGAATAGCTCGCTTAGTCGCAAACGTAGCGAATTTATTACCCAAAAATCTGAATATGAACAGCAAGTTATCAATGAAATACGCTCTAAATTAGAGGGTATGAAATTCACTAGCGAAGACAGTTTGAATCAATTTATCGCCAGCCAGGCTAGTCTGATTGGCAATGAGCTGACCGATAACATTGAAGTTGATTACGCCAAGAGTAACAGCAAGATTAGTCGCGTGATGGATTTCATGGCTGGTCGCAATGAAAAGGGCGAAATCGAAAAATCATTCAAAAAGCGTATAGGTCGCATCGCTCTGCATGGTGCCGCTGGGTTCGGTCTGCTCGCAGGCAGCGTCGCTACTGGTGGTTCACTATTAGTAGCAACGGCGGCTGGTGCTTATGCTGGTACGAATATCTATGCACACTGGGAATCTCGTGCCAAAAACAAGCGTTTGAATCGTGGCCGCAAAGACATATTACGTGATGAATTAAAATCACGCCTTGATTTATTGAATGACCTAGATGACCAGAGTAAAAACACGCTTGATGGTAGGCTAGAGCGTGCTGCAAAATTTATAACTAATCAGGTTGAACATGACACCGCCAAGCAGCAGTCCGCTAGATTTGGTCGCGTAGCCGTAAGCGCCGCTGGTGGCATGGTGATATCACTTGGTAGCCACATGATAGGTAACTGGATTGGTGGATCCGATTCGGCAAGTAACATTGATGTTAATTCGGCACCACATGAATCTGTATTGCCAAATACAGTTCCGGTTGCACCAGTTCAGGAAATACATAATGGCGTGAGTAACATATTTGCTCATTCTAATATGGGTTGGTATGAAGCTATGCAACAGATGGGTATTGATCCCGCGAGTCGTCATGATGTATTACTACGTGCGGCACCAAGTCTGGTTAAAAACAATCTAGCTTACACTATGAGCAATGGCCTGCCTGGTATTCCATCTACCGGTATGATTCCTCAGGCAGCGATTGATATTATTCGTGCAGCTGCTGCTTAAACGCTATATATAGTGCTATAATATAATTCCATGGGAGAGGTATACCTATGGTAAAAAAACAGAAATTTATATTTGTAACTGGTGGTGTCTTATCGGGCGTCGGCAAGGGAATAACAGCAGCCAGTATTGGTGCAGTTTTGCAGGCAAAAGGCCTGACGGTTTCGATTCAAAAATGTGATCCGTATCTCAATGTAGATGCGGGTCTTTTGAATCCGGCCGAACACGGCGAGTGCTTTGTGACGCGCGACGGTGCCGAGACGGATCTCGACCTCGGACATTACGAACGGTTCCTTGATATCGAGCTGACGCAAAAGAACGCTACATTATCTGGTAGGTTAATGCAGCAGTTAATTGCCGATGAGCGGGCTGGCAAATTTGGCGGCAAGACTGTTCAGCTAGTGCCACACCTGACAGGGGCTATTCAGGACGCCATCCAGCTAGCGGCCGGTGACGCCGATGTACATATAGTTGAGATTGGTGGCACAGTTGGTGATTATGAGGGACTGAGCTTCATCGAGGCAATTCGTGAATTTGCTGGTCGGGTAGGGCGTGAGAATTGTCTGTATTTTCACGTGGTGTACGTGCCGTTTATCAGTACGAGCAAAGAGTTTAAGACCAAGCCAGCCCAAAATGCCCTGAGTGATCTACGTGGATTTGGGATTGTGCCGGACGGCGTGATTGTGCGGACCGAAACTCCTGCGCCGGATAATATCGCCCGCAAGATAAGCCTATTTAGCGGTGTACGCGAAGATTATGTAGTGCTGATGCCAAATGTCTCGACGGTTTTTGAGATTCCGAATCTGATATCCAAGAGTGGCGTATATCGCTTGCTAAGTGATTTCGTCGGTAGCCGCAAGAAGCCAAATCTGGGGCGCTGGAACAAAATTATCACCGCTCAATCCAAGCAACACAAGCGCACCATCAGGGTGGGTATGGTGGCAAAATACCTCGACAACGAAGACACTTATCTATCTGTCCTTGAAGCCCTAAAAGCTGCTTGCTGGAAACTGGACGTCGGGCTAGAAGTCAAATGGATCAATGCCGAGACAGCTAGCGGGCGGGATTTTAGTAAGGTCGACGCTCTACTGGTGCCAGGTGGATTTGGGGCGCGCGGTGTCGAGGGCAAGATTGCGGCTGCCGCTTATGCTATGGAGCACGATAAGCCATATTTGGGCCTGTGCCTGGGCCTCCAAGTGGCAGTAATCGCTGCTGCTCGCAAGGCCGGGGTGACCGGTGCGAATAGCACTGAGTTTGATGCTAAGACAGTAGAAGATGTTATATATATAATGCCCGGGCAGGAAGGCAAAGAATCAACTGGCGGTACACTGCGCCTGGGTGATTATCCGGCGACCCTGGCTAAGGGCAGCTTGGTGGCCAAAATCTATGGCAAGCGTGAGATAGTCGAGCGCCACCGCCACAGGTATGAAGTCAACCAGAAATATCTGGCCGATATCGAGCGGGGCGGGCTAAACATTACTGGCTATTCGCCAGACGGCAGCCTGGTGGAATTTATCGAAGCGCCGAATAGCAGATATTTCGTAGCCACTCAGGCACACCCCGAATTCAAGTCCCGTCCCCACCGCCCACATCCGCTATTTGAAGGTCTGATACAATCAGCTATTGACTTTTATAAGCATTAGTGATATAGTGGAAGAGTAAGAAAGAAGAACACAAAAATGTCAGAAGAACACGCAAAAACTGAACAAATAAATTACCGCGATGACAATAGTATGCTGTCGTATCTGCTTCACAATGTCAAAGGCCTCAGCCCTGTGTCGGGTGGGGTGTTGGGTGAAGCACTAGAATACGAATACGCCGAGGCTGAATTTGAGGCCGCCGCGGGCGATGATATAGATTTTACGGCCGACGCATAATACCCCTGTAAATTGTGCTATAATACGAGCAATGGATAAAAAAATTGCTCGTATTATTTTTGAGCTATATAACATAGAAGTAGATGTACCGATTAGCCGGACCGACCCGGCTTTTGGTGATTTTGCGACCAATATCGCTATGCAGCTAGCTGGGCGCTTGGGCAAAAACCCACGTGAAATAGCTACGGCTATTACCAAGGCGCTTGGTACTGATGATCAGATTCAGAGTGTAGATGTTGCGGGGCCTGGATTTATCAATATCACCGTATCGGATGGTTATTTGCTCGATCTAGTGCATACTGAGGCGGAGCAGAATAGCAGCGGACAATCGGTGGTGATTGAGACCAATAATCCAAACCCCTTCAAGGCAATGCATATCGGTCACGCCTATAACGCTATTTTGGCTGATACGATAGCAAATATCATCGAGGACGACGGCGCTATGACGCACCGTGTCAGTTATCATGGTGACGTGGGGTTACATGTGGGCAAAAGTATGTGGGCAATCCTGCGTGACACTAAGGGTGACACTGCTAAACTGCAGGGTATTGCCGAGGGCGAGCGCAATAGCTACATGAGCCGCATGTACGCCGATGGTTCGCGTGAATACAAAGAATCCTCAGATGTAAAAGCCGAAATTGATGAGCTTGCCAAACAATCGTTTTTATTAGACGATCCGACCTATAAGGCGATTTATGACATGATATCAAGCTGGAGCTACAAGCAAATCGACGCCATCGTAGCGCGACTAGGCAACGAGCCGACTGAGCGACGATATGTCGAGAGTCAGACGGAGGAGCCGGGCAAGGCTATCATCAAATCCAATACGCCTGGGATATTCACCGAATCAGACGGAGCGTATGTATTCGAGGGCAGCAAATACGGGTCTTTTGACAATGTACTAATCGGCAGCAGTGGCAATGGGCTGTATGGCGCGCACGACATGGGACTAATCGAATTAAAATATCGCGACTATCCAGATATGACACGTAGTATAGTGGTCACTGGCGGTGAGCAAGCGGCGTATTTCAAGGGAATTATCGCTGCTGGTGAGCTGTGTCACCCAGAACTTGCTGGTAAATTAGTTAACATTTCGACTGGCCTAGTGAAGCTAACTACTGGCAAAATGAGTAGCCGAACGGGCGATGTAATTGAGATTGACTGGTTGTTTGATCAGTTTGCCGAGGCTATTCGTGAGCGTGGTGGTGTACCAGATGACGAAATTATCGCGGGCGCACTAAGATATCAATTCCTAAAAGTAAAAATAGGTAGCGACGTGGTGTTTGATATTAATGAAGCCGTGAGTCTGACGGGCAATACAGGTAGCTATCTGCAATACGCACATGCGCGGGCTAGGCGAATTCTAGATAAAGTCACTAGCGATGCCAGCTTGGAAGTCGTCCGCGACGAAGATAAAGCCTTGGTGCGTAAGCTTGGTGAATATGGCGAGGTCGTGAGCATCGTACATTCTCAGCTAGAGCCGCATCACCTATGCAATTATTTGTACGAACTAGCCCAGGAATTTAACCGATACTATGAAAAAAATAGGGTAGTTGGTGGTGAACATGAGGCTCATAGGTTGGCACTAGTTAAGGTTTACGCTGACACATTAAATCGTGGTCTCGGGGTGCTGGGTATTATCGCCCCCGATAAAATGTAGTATAGTATTTTTATTAAAAGGAGTAAGTATGGCAGATAAAGCAGTTAACGCAAAAGAACGAATTTCAAAAGCTAAGGCAAAGGCCGCCAAGGCTAAGGTAAGGGCTGTCGAGGCCAAAGCAAAAGCCGCAGAGGTCAAAGCTAGGGCCAAAGAGACGAAAGTTGTTGGCAAAGTTGGTAGCCATGGTGCAGATTTTGTGAGCTTCATTCGCGAACAGGGTGTCGTCGGTATGGCCGTAGGTCTAGCCGTCGGTACTGTTGCCGCTGGTACAGTCAAGAATATTGTCGAAGGTTTTGTGACGCCTGTCGTGCAATTTATAGTCGGCAGTCAGGCTTCACTTGAGGCTCAGACATGGCACATGTACTTATGGGGCAGGACAGCTGATTTTCAGTGGGGACTAGCCCTGTCGTCTGTCATCACTCTGCTGGCGACTCTCGCGGTGATTTATTTCGTCGTTAAAATCGCTAGGCTCGATCGTCTCGATAAAAAGAAATCCTAATAGCTAGGCTTGATAAGCGCGGCATCTCTGGTGTCGCGCTTTTAATATTGTATTCATGAGTGGCTTAGGCTAATAAATGGTTTATACTATTAATATGGTGAAAAAGGCAAAGCTACTCTGGGTAGATTTAGAAATGACAGGACTGGATCCTGTCGAGGACAGGATTTTAGAGGTTGCGGCGATTGTTACGAGCTGGGATTTTACTGAAATAGCTACATACGAGGCGGCCAAAAAGGTGGGTCCAAATTTGTTTGAAAAACGTATTAAAGCGGCTCCAGATTTTTGGAATAAATTTCCAGAGGTACGTAGTGCATTGATTGCACAAAATAACTCAGCCTCAGCCAAAAATGGCCGTGTGGTCGAAAACGAATTATTGGAATTTATCGACAAACATTTTGATGCCGATGAGCAGATTATTTTGGCGGGCAATTCAATTCATCAAGACCGTAAGTTTATTGAAAACGAGTGGTCTCGATTAAATGCACGATTACACTATCGTATGCTAGATGTTAGCGCTTGGAAGGTCGTATTTGACGGCAAATACGGTAAAAGATTTGCCAAGCCTGAGGCACATCGCGCACTTGATGATATTCGCGGTAGTATTGACGAGCTCAAGTATTACCTGGGTAAAGTGAGGATGTAATGAGCTTGCGCGTTAAAAAACACATGAAACGCGCTGGAATATTGATCGGTGGGATTTTGGTACTGCTGGTACTGGGTGGACTGGCCGTGTTTGGTAATTTGCCTGTCGAAAAAGTGGCCAACGTCTCTAATATGTTGCCGTATGAAAGCAAACCCAAGGTAGAGCCAACTGATGTATCGTCGCGCATGGCGGTTTTTGGCAATATATTTTGGGGCAGATACATCAACGATTGGTCGATGGCTAGTCCGTTAAAAACAGCCTATCCTTTTTCGCGCTTAAATGAGTTCCATCGTGATAAATACGACGCTTGGATAACAGGGCTAGAATGCCCGACCAAATCTGGGGTCAATATGACGTCGGCCGAGATGGAGGTCGCACTGCAATTTAACTGTGATCCATCGTATATACCTGAGGCTGCTAAATGGTTTACGGCTGTGACGCTAGCCAATAACCACACCGACAATCAAGAGCCTGGTGGTTTTGCCGAAACTCAAGCCGCACTAGAAAAGGCGGGTATACAGTATTTTGGGCATTACGATCCATATGTAACCAAGGATTTGTGTGATGTTTTATCTATACCCGTACACATTAAGATGTCGGACGATTCGGTAAAAAAGGGTGATTTTCCGATGGCTTTTTGTGGATATCATGGCGTGTTCAAGATTCCACCCGATAGCGGGATAGCTTTGCTCAGCAAATACAGTAAGGTCATGCCGACTTTTGCCTTGCCTCATATGGGACTGGAATATCAGCCACTGCCAGACGCCCTAAAGGTTTCCGTTTATCACAAAATGATTGACGCCGGTGCCGATGTGGTGCTGGGCGACCACCCACATTGGATTCAGAATACCGAGGTATATCATGATCACTTAATAGTTTATTCACTAGGCAATTTCATATTTGACCAGCAGTCAAATAACGAAGTGACTAGGGGTGTCGGTATTGTCGTAGATGTTAAGTATAGTGATATGCAGTCGGATGTTATCCAGAAATGGCTCGATATTGGTGCGAAGTGTAAGACTTATCACGACGATTGTTTGCAGTTAATTACTGACGCGGGACTAGAAAAACCGAAGTTTACGATGAAATTTGATGCTATCGGTTCACGTGATAATGACAAGATTACACACCCAGCTAGTACTGATGATATGAAAGGCATATTGACGCGACTTAATTGGGCTGATAGCATGAGTAAATTAAAGGATCCATACGGAAGTTTATAGATGAATCAACATGTTTTCAAAGATTTTATACTTGCACTCGATGATGTCTGGCTAGACCACTCACTTGGTGATAAGCGAGCCGTGTATAAATACGGCAAGCAACCTGAGGGCAAGATGATAGCTATTGTCGAAGAGAGTAGTAGCCCTTTGCGCGTTAGCTTGCGGTGCGATCCATTGCTGGCCAAGACTTTGCGTGAGCGCTATGAGACAGTGCTACCTGGTGAGAATTTAAACAAAAATACCTGGAATACAATTATTTGTAGTGGTCAGTTAACTGATGACGAAATATACGATTTGATTCGTCATAGTTACGAAGTAGTTCAGGGCGAAGGCTAGTTGCCGTCGTTGATATAACCCGCGAATTGATCGTGGATATCTTTGATTGTAGGTAGAGTTTCTTTGGAGTAATCGACTAGTGGTTTGGCCGAGCTTTGACCAAGTTCATTGAGTAGAATGATAAGCTTTTCTGTCTCGTTAGCCATTGTTTGCGCGTAAATCGTATCAAGCATGGCATTGAGCCTGGCGTCGTCGAGCTTTTTGTTGAGATCATCTGATGCGGCAGATTCGGTAGCTACTAGGGGCTTGGAGTATTTGGAGCGCTTGACCCCAGCATCGACTAGAAATTGTTCTGCTTTGGGCTCATTTGCCTTGATCCATGTTCTGTAAATAGTGTTTGTGGCAGAAAGCTTGCTACTCTTGATGTACTGCACAAATTGCGTGACGGTCTTGTCCATATTGTCTAGACGTAAATAGTATGTCTGCATGGTGATTGTGCTGGGTTTGCGATCACCCAGGGCTACAATCAAGCTAACTCCTAGGACCAATAGTACCATCATGATGACAAATACTTTGCCAAATGTACCGCTGAGGAAATTCTGTCTAGGTGGGGCAGCGGCAATAGAATCTAGATAATTTGGGTCATAGGCGGCCGGCTGAGGTTGGGAATATTCCGAAGGAACCTGTGGTGTGGGCTGCGAATTCGCCCAAGGATTGTTTGGGTCAGGAGCAGGATTTGGGTTTTGAGGTTGATTCGGATCCATAAGCATATTTAATCACAAATAAGCATCGATATAAAGACCTACTGTATAGATAGGTTAATAGAGGTTATAATGTAGTCATGCAGGATGCTAAGGAAGAGGTGCGTTCGCGGCTCAATATCGAAGATGTTGTCGGCGAATATGTGCAGTTGAAACGCTCGGGTCGTAATTTCAAAGGACTGAGTCCTTTTAGCGGTGAAAAAACACCTAGTTTTATCGTGAGCCCAGACAAAAACATTTGGCATGATTTTAGCTCGGGTAGGGGCGGCGATATATTTAGCTTCGTGATGGAGGTCGAGGGTGTTGATTTCAAACAAGCTCTCGAGATTTTGGCACGCAGAGCTGGTGTAGATATAGAACAAATTAGTGGCGACGGCAAGCTAGCCAAAAAGAAAAAGAGATTACTCGAAGCCAACGGATTAGCGGCGCGGTATTATCAGCAGAGCTTGGTCAAGAATTCTAGGGCAGTTGATTACGTTTTCAAAAAACGTGGAATTGATAAACAAACAGTTGGTGATTTTGGGATTGGCTATGCGCCTAATAGTCGTGATGCGTTGGTGAATTTTTTGCGTAAGCGTGGGTTTAGTGACTATGAGATCAAAGATGCCGGCCTAAGCAATCAATATGGTGGTGATCTTTTTCGTGAACGCATCGCTATACCGCTCATGAATCCGTCGGGCGATGTGATTGGTTTTACGGGCAGGGCGCTGGTAAATGATACTAATGGACCGAAATATTTGAACACACCACAGACTCTAATATACGACAAAGGCCGTCACGTGTTTGGGCTGTCGCAGGCCAAAGAAGCAATTCGTAAGTTTGGTCATGTAGTGATTGTCGAGGGGAATTTGGACGTCGTGAGTAGTCATCAGGCTGGTGTTAAAAACGTCGTAGCTACAGCTGGTACGGCGCTGACAGAAAATCATCTACGTGCTCTTAGTCGCTTGGCATCTGATATTCGACTAAGTTTTGACAACGACAAAGCCGGGCTTGCGGCGACCGAGCGAGCAATTGGAATTGCCCAGACGGTAGGAGTAGATCTAAGGATTATTACGCTGCCCGCTGGATTGAAAGACCCCGACGAAGTGGTCAAGCAAGATTCGGCACTCTGGACTACTGCCATTGATACAGCCGAGCCGGCGATTGACTGGGTGATAGGGCAGTATAAACAGCGCGAGGATATGGCGTCGGCGCGCGGTAAGCGTAATTTTACAAACGCTGCGCTAGCTATCGTCCGTGATATCAAAGACCAAGTGGTGCAAGACCACTATCTGGGTGTAATAGCCAGTGACGCTGACACCTCGAAGCGGGTTATGCTAGAAAAAATGGGTGATATGGGTAATGACAAAAAACCTATGCGAACTGTCAAAAATACTAGTCCGGCTAAACAAGAAATTGAAATTACCAGAGACCCAATGCAGGATCAATTACTGTCTACGGCGCTAATATCGTCAGAGGTACGCGGTTTATTTGTGGAAATTAATCCTGATATTTTTACGGGTGAATATCGACACGCGGTGGCGGATTATTTATCGTCACACCTCGACAAGGATTTGGAAGTAGTCCCAGACGGGTTACAAAAATACGAAAATTATGTTAGAATATTATTGTTAAACTTAGATGTAGATAATATAAATTGGTCAAAAGAAAACCGTCGGGCTACCGCCAACGAGGTTTTACGACAACTACAATCCAACTATCAAAAACGATTAAAAGAAAAGCTCATACAACAAGAAATGGATGCGCGTGAAAGCGGAAACGACGCGCGCGCTGACGAATTATTAGTCGAAATCGACAAACTAATTAAAGGAGAACGATAGTGCCAGATAATGACGAAAATCTACAAGATGAACAATACGAAGAGGTTGACGTAGAAGCACCGCGTAGTGACGACGAGCCGCTTGCTGATGATCTAGAAGACGAAGATGAAATCGATGATGAAACGCTAAACAACGCCCAATATCTAGATGACGTTAGTGATGACAGTGTACGCCTATATTTACGTGAAATCGGTAAAATTCCTCTACTTAATGGCGAGGAAGAGCTGGCGCTAGCTCAGGAAATTGTGGCCAATCGTGAAGAGCTAGCGGAGGTGTCCGAAAAACTTAAAGAAGAGGGACTGTCGGCTAGTGAGCGTTCCAAACTAACTCATAAGTCGGCCAAACTTAGTCGGCCTAAGGACAAAATGGCTGAGGCTAATATGCGACTAGTTGTGAGTATCGCCAAGCGTTACAGCGGACGAGGACTAGATTTGCTTGACCTAATCCAAGAAGGTAATACTGGGTTGCTCCGTGCCGTTGAAAAGTTTGACCCTGACAAGGGATTCAAATTTAGTACTTATGCCACCTGGTGGATCCGCCAGGCGATTACCCGTGCGATTGCCGATCAAGCTCGCACGATCCGTATTCCAGTGCACATGGTTGAGACTATCAACAAGCTGCTGCGTACTCAGCGCCGTATGACCCAGGAGCTCAACCGCGAGCCTACTATCGATGAGCTAGCCAAAGAACTCGAGATGGAGCCTGAGAAAGTAGAATACGTCATGAAGATTAAGCAAGACATCACGTCTCTCGACGCTGGTGTCGGTCATGATGGTGACGACGAAGACAGCGTACTCGGTGATTTTATCGAGGACGAAGATGGCAAATCGCCTCAGGAATCAGCAACTGAGCAGCTGCTAAAAGAGCAGGTCCAAGACATTCTAGCTACACTTAGTGACCGTGAGCAAAAGATTATCAAAATGCGTTTTGGTCTAGAAAACGGCAAAAGCCACACTCTCGAAGAAGTCGGCCAGGAATTCGCCGTGACTCGCGAGCGTATCCGCCAAATTGAGGCCAAGGCACTTGGTAAGTTGCGCAAGCACAAAGACGCCAAAAAACTCCACGATTACCTAGGCTAGCATAAGTTAGTTGATTATCATGAAAAGACGCCTTCGCGAGGAGGCTTCTTTTCATGATAGCAGTGGGCGACATTTACGGTATACATAAGCTTCTTGACAAATTTAGAACCATAGCGTATAATATGCAGTGAGTATATATAATAAAACCAACAGAAAGTACCTTAAAATGAGTAACCCCAATCAAGCACCAAGACCAACCAGTGATACCACCGAGGCTGATGTTGATTCTCAGAACACTGCATTATACGCGAAACATGAGTCAGCCGTGAATGCCCTAGAAGAGTTTGAGGGCGAACACCCGGACATTGCTAAGATGTCAAAACGTCGCGATAAACTCGGCAAAAAGATAGAGGATAAGGGCGGGTTTTCACATGATTTTTACATGAATAATGAATATACTAGCCATGATCCATATAAATTGGGACGTAGTGTTGTGCGTAGGCTTGTGAGTTCAGAGGCTCGATTACTGGCTAACAAAGATGAATATATGCAGATTACAGGTACGGTTGATACGTGGAATTATAAGAAGCATCAAGTTGACTCTAATCTAGAAGAAGCGCGTCAGTTCAAAGAAGCTAATCTTGGTGAGCTTATAGATATCGCAAAGGCGGACGCCGAACAGTCTGGTGTTGAAATCGATACTGGCGACAAGGACAAATAGGCCGCTACACCATCAAGAAGCTGCCTGATTGTTGGGTTAGTTTTCGAAAAACTTAGAGTGTTCTAGTGCAGAATCTATTTGCTCGTGCAGGTGGTCTAAGTCGCCGTCGTTGTGGACATAATAGTCAGCGATGGCGATTGGGCCGCCTTTTTCGATGTTTTCGATTTCGGACCAGTCGCGTCTGTCTACTTCGCCAGAGTCAAGTGGGCGTACCGGTCGGACAGCTAGTCGCTGTTTGCGGGTGTGTTTGGGCGAAACTATGGCGATGGTAATTAATTCGCCTGGGAATTCACTTTTCATGACTTTGTATTCGGTCCACGAGTACAGGCCATCGGCTACAATTCGATGTTGGCCGGCGTCTACTAGGTCTTTAATCTGGGCTATTATGCGATTTACGATGAAATCTTTGCCTTCTTTTTCTCGCAACTCTTCGCGAATTGGTTGTTCGTTTTCCTGGGTGAGCTCTAAGCCGCGACGCTTAACTTCGTCGAGCACCACGCCTCCGAAGTATACTTTGGGATAGCCACGCCCCGACAAATATTCTGCGGCTACGCTTTTGCCACTACCGCTCAGGCCGACAAAAGCAACAATTTTTAGGTTTCCGTGTTTAGTCATTAGGAATTATTATAGCAAATAAATTTATCAGTATGAATTACTAGTACCAGGGCAGCTAGTATATACTATAGATATGAAGAGACTAGCTGTAATTGATGGTAAGTCAATATTTTATCGTGGATACTATGCCATGCCCGGGCTTAGCCTGCCTGACGGTACTCCAACTGGCGGCGTGTTTGGTTTTGCTAGCCTAGCCATAGAACTTATCAAAAAACTCGAGCCTGATTATGTGGCCGTCGCTTGGGACAAGCCCAAGACTAATATCCGTAAACGTCGCCAGATTTATCCTGAATACAAAGCCGGACGCAAAGCTCCACCACCTGATTTTTATGCGCAGATTCCGTTACTACGTGAGCTATTGGACGCTTTTCATTGGCCACTATACGAGCTAGATGACTATGAAGCTGACGATATCATGGGGGTGTTTGCGGTGCAGGCGGGCGAGCAAGGTATCGAGACTTGTTTGATTACGAGCGATTTGGATTCATTGCAATTGATCGCGCCACATACTAAGGTGTACGCAATCAAGAGCGGGCTGACTAATATCGAGGAATTTGACGTTGCCTATTTTGAACAAAAATATGGTATCAAGGTTGAACAGTTTTTGGATCTAAAATCACTCAAAGGCGACTCGTCTGATAATATTCCGGGAGTACCTGGTATTGGTGAAAAAACAGCCACGGGACTGCTACAAGAATTTGGTACGCTTGATGGCATTTATGAGCATCTGGACGATATCAAGCCGTCGGTGGCCAATAAGCTAGCTACCGGCAAGGAGTCGGCCTATATGAGCAAAGAGATCGCAACTATTTGGGTGGATGCTCCGGCTAGGCTTGATCTCGAGGCTATGGATGTGACCAAGACTGATTTTCAGCGGGTTGCAGATATTCTGACGCGATTTGAGTTTAAATCTCTCGTAAATAAGCTGCCCAATCACATGTCGGGCGGTGATCAGGTGGCTACAAAAGTGCAAGCTGCCGCCATGGCAGTGAAGCCGTGGCCGAAGACCCTGCAGATTGACGGACCAGTTGCGGTGGCTGTAAATAGCGGCAAATTGTGGCTTTCAGTCGATAATTCTAGTTTGTATTCATTGCCAATTGATCGTGTCGACAAAAGTGTCTGGCAAGCGCTCGAGCTAGCGACCGTGGTGGCGTATGATATCAAAAACCTACTCTATGATATCGGTGATATTGAGCTAAATCTAGGGGCTACGCATGATGTGCGTCAGGCGGAATTTTTACTAAATCCGCTACGCCGCGATCGTGATCTAGATGCTATAACTGGCATGGTAATAGACGGACCAGAGAGCTTCATGTCGGCACTGTGGTCAGCATACGCTAGGCAGAAGGATGAGTTTCGCAAACTGCCACATCTCGATAAATTGGCACGCGAGATGGATTTCCCACTGCAACAAGTTCTATATCGAATTGAATCGCGTGGAATCGGTATCGAGCCTAAGATTTTTGATAAACTATTGCACGAGATAAATACTGAGTACACGAAACTTGAACAAGATATTTATACATCCGCTGGCCATGAATTTAACATAGGTAGTCCAGCTCAGCTAGCTGAGGTGCTTTTTGTCGATTTAGGACTTCCGGTGACGGGCATCAAGCGTGGTAAAACAGGCTACAGCACTGATCAGAAAACCCTCGACAAACTGAGGGGAAAACACGATATTATTGGGCTAGTTGAACGAGCACGTGAACTGGCAAAAATCCGCAATACTTATGTAGAGACTTTGCCGACATTGGCCGATGAAAATAGCAGGATTCATACAACATTTAGCCAGGATGTAGCCTCGACGGGACGACTAAGCAGTAGTGATCCTAATTTGCAAAATATACCTGTGCGCAGTGAGCTGGGGCGCAAAATTCGCACGGCTTTTGTGCCACGCCCCGGCAATGTATTTGTGAGCGCTGATTATAGTCAGTTTGAGCTGCGCCTTGCGGCAGTGCTCTCGGGTGATAAGGAATTGATAGATGATTTTGGTTCAGGTGTAGACATCCATACCAAAACTGCGTCGCAGGTATATGGCGTGCTGATGGAGGATGTCACCAAGAAGCAGCGTCGCGACGCCAAGGTGATTAATTTTGGGGTTTTGTACGGCATGGGGCCGCACGCACTCGCTGAAAATACCGGCATGACATTTGGGGCCGCCAAGCAGTTTATTGACCAATATTTTGCGCTTCGAGCGCCAATTCGTAAATTTATAGACGATACTCTACAAAAAGCCGACACCGAGGGATACGTCGAGACATATTACGGCCGTCGTCGCCCTACGCCAGACGTTAAAAGCAGTAACTACATGGTGCGCGAATCTGCCAAGCGCGCTGCGGCTAATCTGCCAATTCAGGGGACTGAGGCGGATTTGATGAAACGCGCTATGATTCGGGTCGAGGAGAGTCTGGGTGATTTAGGCCAACAAATCTTGCAGATTCACGACAGTATTATGGTGGAGTGTGTGGAAGAAAATGCTGAAAAAGTCAGCAAACTATTACTTGATATCATGCAAAATATCGCCCCAGAGCTCGAAATTAAATTAGCGGTTGATGTCAATATTGGCCACAACTGGGGTGAGGTATAGCGTCTACGGTTGACTTTTTAGCAAAAAAGTGCTAAAATAGAGACATGAATCGAAGTGGATTACAGAGGTTAATTCCAGTAGTCTTGGTGCTGGTTATTGCTGTTATATCCATAGTTGCTCTGGTGTCACTAGGTCGAGCCATGTTCCGTCATAGTCCTACTGATGGCAAGACAGAGGTGAAACAGTCATCCAAGGCTACCGATACAAAGGAATCTAAATCTACCCCAGAGAATCCACTACTCAATACTGACACCGATAGGGGTGTGACTATGTCGGTTCGCGGACCGATTGTCGGTGACGAAGATTTTCGTAGCTACAAGATAGAGATTACGCCAGGAAGTCGTCGCATGACTACTTATGAGGGATACCTGCAAGACAAGCTCGACAGTAGTTCCCACAAGAATAATAAACAGGCCTATACGGAGCTAGTGTACGCACTAGATAAAGCTAATTTTATGGCTGGTAAATCGAGCGGCAATGACCTACGTGGTGTTTGTGCCACCGGCTATGTATATGAATTTAGTATCACTCAGGGTGGAAATACCGTCAAAAAACTATGGACTTCGACTTGTAGCGGAGCGCCTGGTTCGCTAGCGGCTAATCTCGATCAAATTACTAGTTTATTCAAACATCAAATACCAGATTTTTATCATCTATCAGATACCGTAGACCTACCTTAGCTGCTATACTAGGTACATGATTCGTGCGGTAATTTTTGATTGTTTTGGTGTGCTTACGAGTGAGGGACTGTTGCAGTTTTTTGATGAGTATTTTTCAGATGACGATAATAGAAGACAAGAACTCAGCGATGTATTAAGGGGTATGAATACGGGGCTTATTGACCGTGACGAGGCACTTAATCGTTTCGCTGAATTGGCAGGTGTGGAGACATATGTAGTTAAGACTGCATTAGCGAATAATAAACCAGATGAAAAGCTATTCGACTTTATTAAGAACAAGCTAAAACCTAGCTATAAAATAGGCATTTTGAGTAACGCGGGCGCGAATCGAATAGTGGAGTTATTTGGTAGCGAAAAGGCAACTTTATTTGACAACATCGTGTTATCGTTTCAGGTTGGTATGGCCAAGCCAGATACGGCTATCTATGAGCTATCTGCACAAAATCTTGGCGTAACAACAGAGGAGTGTATATTTATTGATGACCAAGCATATTATTGCGAGGCGGCAGAAGTAGCTGGGATGAAAGCAGTGAATCATAAGCAGACATCTGAAACGATTCGGAGAGTCACGGAGTTAATTGATGCCTGAATTGCCAGAAGTTGAAACTGTTAAGCGTGGGTTACATGCACGAATAGTTGGGCGAAGTATCAAGAGTGAAGTGCACGATACGGCCAAAGGTTTTCCAAATACGGCGGCTGATGTAAAAGCTTTTATGATTGGCGCCAAAGTAGCGGCCGTCCGTAGGCGCGCCAAGGTATTGATAATTGATTTAGATAGTGGCTATTCGCTAGTAGTTCACCTGAAAATGACAGGGCAGTTAGTGTATCGTGATGGTTTAGATGACTTCGGTGCCGGTCATCCGAATGGGTCGCTACTCGGTGAGTTACCCGATAAATCAACTCGGGTTGATATTACTTTTGATGACGAATCACATCTGTATTTTAATGATCAGCGTAAATTTGGCTGGATGCGCTTGATGCCGACTGTGGGTGTGCCAGAATTGCCATTTATGCAAAAAGTTGGTCCTGAGCCACTAGAAGATGATTTTACGCCAGAGGTTTTTGCTGCGCGCATCAGCCGTCGCCCGCGTAGTGCAATCAAGGCCGTGATACTTGATCAAACTGTGCTAGCTGGGGTAGGTAATATCTATGCCGACGAAGCCTTGTGGGGTGCTAAAATCCATCCACTGACTACCGTGGAAAAGCTCACTAAGCGTGAAATCAAGTCGCTGTACACCGAGATTTGTTATGTATTGAATATGTCGATTGAAAAAGGTGGCAGTTCGAGCCGTAATTATGTAAATGCAGATGGTGGTCGCGGCAAATATTTAGATTTTGCCAGGGCCTACAAGCGCGATAGACAAGCTTGCGCACGCTGCGGTACTATACTTATTAAAATCCGCGCTGCCGGGCGTGGCACTCATATATGCCCTCATGATCAGGTGTTAAAATAGTACTGTGATACAGCTTTTTGTTGGTGAAAATAGTTTTTTGATCAAACAGTCCGTAGCGACGGCTGTCGATAGTTTTGGTGGTGCGGCAACTAGGATTAATGGCGAAGATATTACGACCGATGCCTTGATTGACGCGTTATTTGGAATTAGTCTTTTTGATGACAAAAAATTGATAGTTATTTCGGATTTGTCGTCGAATAAATTAGCCTGGGATTTACTGGCTAGTCGGGTAGGTGATGTAGCCGATTCGACAGAGGTAATTTTGGTTGAAACGAGTGTCGACAAACGCACCAAGTCGTACAAAGAAATAGCCAAAAAAGTGAATGTTCGTGAATTCAAAAACTTTGATTCACGCGATAGACATAGTGTGGTGAGTTGGGCACTAGGTGAGGCGAAATCGCAGGGATTAAATTTCAATTCCAAGCTGACAAATGTGCTAATCGACAGAGTTGGTCTAAATCAGTGGGCGATATTTCACGCCCTGCAAAAACTTGCCGTGTTAGATACGGTTGACGAAGAAGTGATCAGGACTGTAATCGAAGAAGACATTCAGGAAAGCGTCTTTGATTTACTCGGCGTCGCATTATTTGGTAAAAAGGCAAAATTACTGGTAAATCTGGACAATATTAAGCGACACGCCGAACCAAATCAGACTTTGGGGTTATTAATTAGCCAAGTATATACGCTGTCGGCATTGGTCTATGCCGACAAACCGTCGGGCGAGGTAGCTAGGGACATCGGCGTGCACCCGTATGCTGCTAGTAAATCGGCTGAAATGGCACGAAAATTAAGCCCGAGTGATGTCAAAAGAATTGTTCAATTATTGGCTGACGCTGATATGCAAATCAAATCCAGTGGTGTCGATCCGTGGCTAATTATTGAAGCTGCGCTTGTGCGATTTGCTAGCAAATAAGACCCAGATGACTACAAAAAAGACTCCCTAGGCGGGAGTCTTTGGGTGTCACAAGATGTTATTTAGCAGCTTTTTTGGTTGCTGGCTTAGAAGCAGGTTTCTTAGCGGCTGGTTTTTTGGCTGGAGCTTTTTTTGCTGGGGTAGCTTTGGCCACAGTTTTCTTGGCTGCTGGTTTGGCGGCAGCTGCTGATAGCTTAACGCCACCGGCTTTGGCTGCTTTTGATAGGTTTGCCTTGCGGCGAGCAGCGGTATTTTTCTTTAATAGGCCTTTTTTGACGGCTTTGTCTAGCTCGCTATGAGCCTTAGATAGGGTGGTAGCGCTAGGCTTAGCGGTGAAAGCCTTGGTGGCTAGTTTGATATCTTTTTTGAGACCGGTGTTACGTGCTTTGCGGGTAACAGTCTGCTTCATACGCTTAATAGCGCTCTTGATGATTGGCATTAATTATTCCTCTTTGAATTTAGTATTACAATCAGTGTGTGATTATAGAGTAAAATGACCAAAATGTAAAGACCCCTGTATTTATTGACTAGGATATAGCGCTCATGCTATATTGTTAGCAAAGATAACAAAATAAAAAGAGATCTCGATGGATAAAGCCCAGAAACAGATAGTCGAAAGCATAGAGGCCGCCAATAATGTACTCGTAGCCCTGAGCAAGAGTCCATCTGTTGATGAGCTGGCTGCGGCTATTAGTTTGACGCTACTACTGGATGCACTTGATAAGCGTAGTACGGCTATTTTTAGCGGTAAAATACCTGCGGCTATTGAGTTTTTGGACCCCGAGCATGCATTTGAGGAAAAGCCTGATAGTTTGCGTGATTTTATCATAGCGCTGAGCAAGGACAAGGCCGACCATTTGCGATACAAAGTCGAGGGTGATGTCGTCAGGGTGTTTATTACACCGTACAAGACCACGCTTTCGCAGGCTGATTTGGAATTTAGTCAGGGTGATTATAACGTTGATTTGGTTATAGCCCTGGGCGTCAAAGATCAGGCGAATTTAGACACAGCTATGGATGCTCATGGCAAGATATTGCATGACGCCAAGGTGATTACGATATCAACTGGTGAAGAAGCCAGTAATCTTGGTA
Organism: uncultured Candidatus Saccharibacteria bacterium; assembly: GCA_964545515.1. Classification (GTDB taxonomy): domain Bacteria; phylum Patescibacteriota; class Saccharimonadia; order Saccharimonadales; family Saccharimonadaceae; genus UBA2112. The sequence goes on from CAZJFK010000002.1 coordinate 63,422, forward strand.
TAGCAGATTGGCACGACAAGAGTGTTAGTAGCTTATCTGAGATGATTGGACAGCTAGCCGAGATGCTTGATGGTGGGCAGAATCTCATGAACGAAGAATTAGCTACGGCTATTTTGACCGGTATTGTGGCCGCCACCAATAGATTTAGCAATGAGCGCACTACTACTAGCGCTATGAATATGGCTGGTAAATTAATGGCTAGCGGTGCTAATCAGCAGTTGATTGCCAATGAGCTTAGCAAGAGTGGTAGCGTATCTGTTGGAGAAGCCAAATCCGTGGCATCTGGTGCTACTGATGCCAGTGAATTATTTATTGAACGTGATGACAAGTCGACAGACGCGAAATCTGATACCCCAGAGGCCCCCAAGGAAGACATGGACGCTGCCAATCAAGCTGAACTTGAGAACAAACTAGCCGAGATAACAAAACCTGGTACAACGATTGCTAATCTAGAAGATGAATTAAATAGTGCAGCTAGTGAACCTGCTGGGGCTAGTTTGGAGGATAAACCTCAGTTGGTAGATGAGGTTGTTGGTGATGATTCGTCACCTGCGCCCGCTGATGGCAATGTTGTTTTGCCGCCTCCTGGGTTTGGTGGTCTTGATGCTAATGCCGATGCGGCACCAGTTGTCGAGCAGCCTGCGCCAGATACTCCAGCTTTGCCACCTCTAGCGCCTAGTGGTGATATCACACCACCTGCATCTGCACCTGAGCCATTAGCTCCACCTGCTGATTTGAACCCAGCTCCGGTAGCTGATACGCCTATTTTGCCACCCGTTGAGCCTACTCAGGCTATGGCGCCTCCGTCTTTGCCGCCGCTCCCTACGATTGGTGACTCAGGAGACGTGCTGCAGGAGCTTGGCAATGTTGCTCCTACACCATCAGAACTACCTGTTATCCAAAATCATGGATCAGTAGCTCCTTCGACTGGGGCCATACCTACTATCAATGAATCGCAGGCACCAAGTGATCCCGGACCTATGTTTAACCCTATGGAAGCTTTTAATACGGCACCAGTGCAGTCACAGCCAGAAGTTGGCGCCGGAGTAGGTGACGTGCAATCACCTGCTGGGGGCGGCACAAATGAAGGTATGAATGCTCTCATGGCCGCGCCAGAATCATTAGAAAGTCCAGCAGACGGTATACAAGCGTTACCAGCCTCACCGGCTGGGGTTTCGGACATACCTAGTTTGCCACCTTTGCCAAATATGTCTGGTGACTCAGGTATTCCATTGCCACCGCCACCTCCGCCTCCTGGTGGTTTTAGTGTACCCCCATCTGCTCCTGCTGGTGCAGTGTCGGGTGATATATTTGGTGATAGCGCTCAGGCTAGTCCCGCACCTACACCTGCTGAGCAGCCGGTACCAGCTGGCCCTGGCGTATTTCAAATACCTGGACAATAAATTTTTGAATTATTTTTTGACGATAAAGTGGCTAATACCAATCTGGTCACCGCTGTTTGCTATGTGATTTTCACCATCGTTACGCTGTGAGTGGTGGGTGCGGATAATTTGAATAATTTCATCGTGATATTGGCGCATGTCACTTGTCTCGCCAATTTCGCTTTCATCGCGCCCGGCATCCATATATAGCCAATGTGTATTTGGCTCGGGTAGTTGAGATTTAGGTATACAAGCAAGGCGTAGGCGCGTAATACGTGGATTTGATTCTTTGAGTTTATAAAAAGCATATAACGCGGCACGTCCTGCTACGATGTGATCAATATGACCAGTGATTCCGTTGGTATCCATCGACATCAGCTCGATTTGGACATCGTCGGGCGTATTTGCAGTGATGTCTTTGATTAGATTGATTAATTTATCATGTATTTCGAGCATCGCGATGTTGTTGAGCTGACCGTCTTTGTATCCGAGAAAATGCATGCTTGTAGCTCCGATTAGGTCACCAGCGGTGCGCCATTCTTGTTCGCGAACACTTGCTAAATCAGGGACGTTATCAGGATTGGTGCCAGCGTCACCAAGTGTTAGGGTGATTAGGTGCACATCGTTGCCGGATTTTACCTCATGAAGTAGGGCGCCAGATGGTCCAAATGCCTCATCGTCAGGGTGAGCGAAAATACCAAATATAATCTTTTTCATATACTTAGTATAATGGAACAATGACCGATGGAATAATATTGATTGATAAACCGACTGGTATGACTAGTTTTGGCGTAGTCGCCAGGGTCCGCAGAGTACTGAGCGAACGTGCGCAGCGCAAGGTCAAGGTGGGTCATGCTGGCACGCTTGACCCGTTTGCTACTGGGCTTTTGATTTTGTGTATTGGTAGCGAATGCAAAAATGCCGGTAAATACATGAAGCACGATAAAGCATATGAAGCTGTGATACACCTGGGGCAGACTAGTACGACCATGGATCCCGAGGGAGAGCTTAGTGATGTGTCCGATAGAGTGCCGACGCGTGACGAAATTGAACAGGTTCTCAGTAAATTTAGTGGTGAGATTACTCAGACTCCACCGATATATAGTGCGGTCAAGATAGCTGGCAAGCGTGCCTATAAGCGTGCCCGTGATGGTGAAGATATTGATATGCCTCAGCGGACTATTACGGTGTACAGTGTAGGGGTAGAATCATATGAATATCCTAGGCTGAAAATACGCGCCAATGTATCGAGTGGCACGTATATCAGGAGCCTTGCTAGTGATATCGGCAAAGACTTGGGTGTTGGCGCATATTGCAAGGAACTTCGGCGTTTGAGTATAGGCGAATGGCAGGTATCGGACGCCACGACTTTGGCCGAGATGGGTGTAACTGATTAACCCCTTGCAAAGTTGATAAAAAGTTGCTACAATACGTAACTAATGATTACAGCAGATAATAAATTGAAAGCTATATCGCTAGCTAAAAAAAGCGATAAAGACGTCGGCAGTCCTGAGGTACAGGTATCTGTCCTGACTTCACGTATTCGTGAAGTAACTGAGCATTTAAAGGTACACAAGCACGACAACATGGCTCGTCGTGGTCTAGTACAGATGGTTGGTCGCCGCAAGCGCCTACTAGCCTATATCGAGAAAAAGGATTTTGCGAACTACAAAGCCTTGATTTCGAAACTCGGTCTACGTAAATAATAAAAGCCCCCGCACTAGGGGGCTTTTTTGATAAACTAGATACATGAAAAGGTGGCGGAGGTTTTTTGTTTATCCAGAGCTATGGGTATTGTCAGTACTAGCACTGCTGACTAGGTTTTGGGATATAGCGCATCCGCACGGAGTTGTCTTTGACGAGGTCTATTTCCGGGGGTTTGCCGCTGATTATTTGTCTGGGCATTATTTTTTCGATATTCATCCGCCACTGGTGAAGCTGCTATTTGCGGCTGATGCTTGGCTGTTTCATCTGTCGCCGGCAGATATAAGTAGCGGGCTGTTGGGCGGTGCGGTGCTGAGGTGTCTGCCAGCTTTGGCTGGTGCGGCTTTGGTGCCACTGGTGTATTTGATTGTCCGTCGTGTTGGGCTTGGGCGCATGGGTGCGTCACTGGCGGCTACCTTCGTGCTATGTGACAACGCGCTACTGGTAGAATCACGATTTGTACTGATGGACAGTCTGCTGTTGCTATTTGGCTTCGCAGCGCTGTATCTGGTGATGATACTTATCAAGCAATCTGGCTGGCAGCGATGGCTCATGGTGGCTGGCGCGGGGCTACTGCTTGGTATGACGGTCAGCACCAAATGGACGGGGCTGGCTATGGTAATACTAGTTGGCGTATATTACCTGGTGGAATCTATCAGAGACAAGATTAAACCACTCAAAATTACTGGAGAAATTGCATTAGTTTTGGGTTTGATAGCGGCAGTTTATATTGGTAGTTTTGCGATTCATTTCGGGCTACTAGGCCATAGTGGTGAAGGCGATGCTTTTATGTCGAGTAGATTACAGTCGACACTTATCGGTAATCCAGAATATAGCAGGGCTACTAAAATGTCGTTTGTCGATAAATTTATCGAACTTAATCACGAAATGTATACCGCCGAGGACAGTATTGAGGGTACGACTCATCCGTATTCGTCCAAATGGTATCAGTGGCCATTCATGATGAAGCCTATCTACTATTGGCAGGGTGATATTCGTGACAATAGTTATCAGGGAAATATCTATCTACTAGGAAATCCACTGGTGTGGTGGGTCAGCTCGCTCTGTGTACTGGTGGCGTTTGTTTTGTGGATGCTCCGACCCAAATGGCTCGGTCGGCAGCGGCGGATGGTGGCCTACCTGCTGGTTGGATACGCCGCTAATTACGTACCGTTTGTGTTTATCACGCGCCCTATGTTTCTATATCACTACCTGACTGCGCTGGTGATAAGCATCATAATCGCAGCGATTATGATTGAGCGGGTGATGAAAATAATGCAGCATAAATGGGGCGAGCGACCGGTCAAAAGAGCATATATTGGTCTGTTTGTGGCGACGGCGTTTTTGTTTCTATATTTCTTACCAATAAGTTATGGCTGGGATATGTCACCAAGCGATCTTGATCAAAAGATGTGGTTCAGCGACTGGCGCTAAATCATTTTGGATATATTGCTGTCCCAGCGGTAGTGTTCCACTCCACTGCTGCCGTTGTCCATACCCATGCCCACTAGCCACTCGTCGGGCAGGTCGAAACATGAATAATCGGCGGTGATGTCGTATTTGCGCTTGGTTTGCTTGGTGACTAGCACAGCTAGTTGTACGGTGGCTGCGCCGCGATTGAGCAGGTGATTGGTGACGAAATTAGCGGTGATGCCTTTGTCGAGGACATCATCGATGATGATGACCGAGCGGCCTTTGACCTTGGTATTGGGTGCGAGGTCTGTCACGATGTGCGGCTCGCCGGCTCGACGACCAGTGCCATAAGTGCTAACCATCATATAGTCGAGCTCGGGGTGAAATTTGGGTGCTTTGGTGCTCATGGCATACATGAGTTTGCTAGCAAAAGGTGCTGCCCCACGAAGCAAAGCCACAAATAGCGGGCTTCCGGCACGGTGATCTTTGATAATGGCAGTAGCCAAGCCATCAATTGCGGCATCGACATCACTAGATTTAACCAGAAGCTTCTTCATATTATTAATATAACACGGAGAATAGTTGTTACACTAAGTATCTACTTTTTGCTTTTGTCGATGATTTTGGCTTCGACGACTTTGCGGTCGGCATGGCGACGGCGGGGTGGTTTGGATTTGTGATGAGATTGCCACCAGTAGCTGGCTATTCCGATGATGACGATTGCGGCTGCGACGTAGAGCAGGCTACTAATCAGCCAAGCGGCTAGTTTGAGCAGCAGCCCCAGTAGCCAGACGGCGATGATGATGACGGCTGCGATGAATATAACGCGTGATAATTTCATATTATTCAGTATAGCATTTATTGCGGTTGTGTTTGATGCGTGGTGTATTTGACATTTGAGCACGCTTATGCTAATATAAAGATATCTATAACAGATACAAAAACTATGGGCCGCCACGCACGTCAAATACCAAACTACAATAACTATCTACCAGGTGTAGATGAGGTTGAAAGTGGTGTGTCTGAGCGAGTCTCACTGCGGGTCGGGGCTAGGGCTATTGACAGTGTAATTACTAGGCCGCCCCAGATTTATCGCCGACCTCAAATACATCGTGCTCCAACTGATGGCGTCGATTTAGAGAAAAATAGCGAGTTGCCGATACTGGCTAGGAGCTTCGAAGACGCCAAGGCAAAAATTAAAAAGCCTTTTGGTGACAAATTTATCGATAATGCGCTAGATGGGGGCTTGGAGATTGATGGCGAGAAAGTGTATTTTATCAAGAGCTATTTGGATAATGTACCGATGAGTCAGGTAGATATCGAAGTTGCTCGGGACCCGAAACGAATCGCTGCAATGTATCGTGAAACATCGGAGATGGTTAGACGTAATTTACGCATACTTAGGTCGTCATCGGTGGGGCACGCTCGAATTTCTGAGATCAAGGCTGCAAAAGACGCCTATATGGATGGTCTAGGTAGGCAAATTCCGCTAGCCGAGCAAGCGATTGTTGACTGGTGCGACGATAATAAATCCAATAAATACCCTAATGCAGCTATTGATTATTATGGTTTTCAACTAGATGGCAAAGATATTTTGGATGCCGAGACTCGTCCACCGCGTGATGTGGTGCCTAATTTCAAGATTCAGCGTCAGCTTGGCGGCACTTTTGTGATGGCATATTCTGATACGAAACTTCGCGAGCAAGCTACCGACAAGCGTAATGATAGGCGAATTTATCTCAATTCAGAGATTGAAGCCGCACCGCAAATATTTGAAGAGATTTTGCGAGTTGCCAATGAAAAAGGACTTGGCTTGCAATTAAAGATGCTTCAGCGTGCCACGGAACTAGCTAGTGTCCATCAGAAACAGAAGGGCAAACCAGAACTACGCGATACGCTACGTGGTGACGGCATCGTCATATATGTTAGTCATAAATACGAACAAGCCGTACTGGATGAAGTACTGGCAATTGTCGAGCGTCACGCTGAATCATTCCGTGGACGTAGCGTGTCTAGGACGCCTGCAAAAATAGCTGACGGCGTGGCTGTCGGTGATGAAGTGGGTATACGTGGAGAATCTTTGACGTCGCATCGCTCAGCCATCATAGAGCAGACGGCTCAGGCCACACGCTTGTCAGGTTTGACGGGTAGTGCTAGGCGTGAGTTTTTCCGTCAGGAATTTCGTAGATTATCTGCTCAGAACAATATCGATCCTGATAATATGGCTTTTAACGCTTAATTTACTAGACCACTGATTAAAGAAAGCCTAGAACGGTCTAGGCTTTTTGATTTCGTGGCAAAATAATTCTAGAAAGGGTAAGCCCCCGGGCGAGTAACAGCAAGCGCATGAGCTTGTGGTGGTCGTGAGACCTGACTGTTACTCAACCCGAGGGTATTAGGTTGGCGCTCTACCAGTCGCGACTATCGCGAATGGCGGCTTCCTTTGCACCCTTGCGGGTACGGGCACCCCTCGTGCCCTGGACATGTGATCCGGCAGCCCCGGAGCGACGGCGAGCCTGATCGGCCCGCACGTACTCGGGGTTTGCACCGGGAGTCACGTAGCTGGGCTTCTTGACTTTCTTCGCCATTTCTCTCCTTGGGTATCGAGCTTGCGCCCGGCGGATGATATATCCACTGATTATGATAGCACTTATGTTATAAAAAGTCAATAGGTTAAGCGGCTAGTGCAAGGTCGTCATGCTGACTATTTTGTATTAGGTATTCTTTGCGTGCTTGACGTAATTTTTTCATAAAATGTTTGGATACGTATTCCATGTCTTCTTGGCTAGCACGAAAAGTCCCTTTGATACGATGAGAGGGTATGCCACTGGTGATAATATGCCGAGGAGACCGTGATTTACGTCTGGCATTGTCGGCGGTACGCTCAGAGGCTTTGATATCGACAGGGAAGGTGACTCCGTCGAGAGTTATATACATATCTACGCCTTGCAGATCATCTTCAACGCTCACGTTAGAGTCCACCTCTACACGAGGAACCTGCTTGCCGGTATCTGGATCTGTTTCGGCGTAGCTTTTACCTATATATTCGACCAGTTGCCGTGCGATTACTTCTTGCTCCATGCCGCGTAGTACACCTTCAAGCTGACCTTTAAAGAATTTCTTTTCTTTGCCAAATCCCTGTTCGTCCCCTGTCCAGCGATTAGCGTTTAGTACGTCGTATATATCAGTAATAGTCTTGGATATAGTGTCAAAAGAAGGGGGATTATCTTGCTCGATAAGTGTTTTGAGGGCGTGGTTAAATCTCGTTGCGCGACCTTTGAGAGATTGATAGGTATTGCGACCTAAATTTTTTTCAGTGTGGTGATGTCGAATACCCTCGATGCCGTGAACATATGAATTAAGCTCGGCAGCGACTACGTATATTGCATTTTCGGCGGTGATTTCGTGTAGATTGGGGTCTAGGTTTTCTTCGAGGTCTTGCTCGTGAGTCGTGGGACTACTAGGCATTTCGACACCAGCTAGGCGAAAGGCTTGCCTAGAAAAGGCACGTGCCATGCCGTAATCAGCCCGATCCTTGGCAAATTCAGGATTACTAGCAATAGCGTCGACAACAGATCCGGCGCTAATATCAGAATGGTTGGGTTGTTTTTCGTGCATGTTTGTTTGATATATTTACCTCTTTAATTTAAGCATAAATAGTATAAAAAGTCAATATACGGTACATCTGTCACCCTGCAAATAGCAGGTGTACCAAAACAGACCCTTATCTGGTATAATAATTACATCACCCACGCGAGATAAGTGGTGGATAGAGGAATTTTGATGGAATTTCTGTACCCGTTACTTAATCGCTCTAATACAGGGTGAGTAAGGAGATTATATGCCTACAATAAATCCAAATGGCAAGGATATTATTAGTGTTAGCACCGAATTCGCTGGTCGTACACTAACACTTGAAGTCAACCGTGTGGGATTCCGCACCACGGCTAGCGTCCTAGTGCGTTACGGCGAGACAGTTGTGCTAGGTACAGCTATGGTCGGCAGTCGACCAGTGGTGCTAGATTACTTCCCGCTGAGCATCGACTATGAAGAAAAAATGTATGCAGCTGGCAAGATTAGCGGCAGCCGATTCATCAAGCGCGAAGGTCGCCCAAGTGAAGAGGCTATTTTGATTGGTCGTATTATCGACCGACCAATTCGTCCGCTATTCCCTAAGGGCTACCGCCAGGAAGTTCAGGTGGTGGCGAGTGTTCTCAGTATGGATCCGAGCTTCCGCCCAGATATGGTCGGTATGATTGCGGCATCTAGCGCATTGATGCTTACCGGTACGCCTTTTGACGGCCCAGTAGCTGGTCTACGTGTTGGTCAAGTTGATGGCAAATTCAAAGCCTTCCTGAGCGAAGAAGAGCGCGAAGCTAGCGACCTAGACCTCGTGGTTGCTGGTATCGAGAGTGGTATCACTATGGTGGAAGCCGGTGCCAATGAGGTATCTGAGGACGTGATTTTAGACGCCATGGAATGGGCTTTCAAGGAATTCCAGCCAGCTATCAAATTGCAGCGCGAGCTTGCCGAAAAGGTCAAACCGGTTGAGCAAGAATACGAATTGGTTCTACCAGACGAAAACGTACAGAAGATTGCTGACGAATGGACAGAGGGCAAGCTAGGTTCTGCCCTACATCATCCATACCCAGAGCGTAATGAACTGATCAACAACATCCGTTGGGCATACCACGAAGACATGGCAGCCAAAATAGGTGAGGAAGAATACGGCGCGCTACGCGACGAATACGACGAGGCATTTACCAAGGCACTACACGAAGATGTACGCCGTGGTATCGTCGATAGCGGTACTCGCCCAGATGGTCGTAAGCTTACCGAAGTCCGCCCACTTAGTAGCGAAGTTGGCGTGCTGCCTCGTGTGCATGGTTCGAGTATTTTTACCCGCGGCGTGACTCAGGGTATGAATATCGTTACATTAGCTCCACTGAGCTACGCCCAGATGGTCGACACTATGGAAGTCACCGATGGCGAGCGTCACTATATGCACCACTACAACGCCCCTGGCTATACAGTAGGCGAGGTTCGTCGCTTGGGTAGCCCAGGCCGTCGCGAGATTGGTCACGGATACTTGGCTGAGCGCGCACTATTCCCAGTCCTGCCATCTGTCGAGGATTTCCCATATGCTATTCGTAGCGTCACCGAGATTATGAGCCAAAACGGCTCGACATCTATGGCGGCAACTTGTAGCTCATGCCTGGCGCTGATGGATGCCGGTGTGCCACTAAAAGCTCCAGTTAGCGGTATCGCAATGGGTCTCATGATGGACGGTGATACTCCATATGTACTGAGCGACATTGCTGACGCCGAAGATTTTGCTGGCGACATGGATTTCAAGGTAACTGGTACCGCCAAAGGTGTAACTGCTATGCAGATGGATATGAAAGTTCACGGTCTACCTGTCGAGATTTTGCGCAAGGCTGTCGAACAGTCCAAGGCTGGTCGCAAATTCATCCTCGATCACATGCTCGAAACTATCGCCGAGCCACGTGCTGCACTAAGCCCATACGCTCCGCGTATTGAAAAGATCAAGATTAATCCTGACAAAATCGGTGCCGTTATCGGCAAGGGTGGCGAAGTAATCAATAAGATCACCAAAGAAACCGGTGCTGAGATTGATATCAAAGAAGACGGTTTGATTACAGTTGCCGCCGCCGATACCGCTAAGATTGAGCAGGCGCTTGAGTGGATTCGCGGTCTGACCGAAGAGCCAGAAGTCGGCAAGGTCTACAATGGCAAGGTCATCACGATCAAAGAATTTGGTGCGTTTGTAAACATCATGCCCGGCACTGATGGTATGGTGCATATCAGCAAACTATCCGACAAGCGTGTCGAAAAGGTAGAAGACGTACTCAAAGAAGGCCAAGAGGTCAAGGTGAAACTGATGGAAATCGACGACCGTGGTCGCCTAAGTCTCAGTATCAAAGACGTCGACGCATAGCGTATAGATATTGATAGACAAAACGACCCCAATCAGGGGTTGTTTTGTTGCCTATACTTTACAAAACATAAGTATTATGCTAATATAAAGATATAAAATTACTCAAACAAACATGAGCGAACATTTACCATCACGTAGTCACGAATCACCCAAGCCTCTGTACGAGGCCGATGATACGACACCCGTAACAGCGGGCGATATTCGCAAGATACGCGAGATGTTGAATATGGAAAACGCTCAGCATGAGAGGGAGCGTGTGGGCAAGGTTAGTGACGCGCGCTCGGCTGTCGAGTCGGTATTTGGCGACGGTCAGACTCCGCCGCGTATAGCTCGTTCGCCACGAATTGCGCGACCACCTAGGATTGCTCGTCCACCACAGATATATAGGTTGGAACAGCCAGTGAAAACTCCTGATAACGATACAGCTACTATCGATATAGTCGAAGCTTCGATAGCAAAACATTCTAGCGGCAAAGAGCTCGCGGTCATAGATGTCGTGGAAACCAGTCACGACGATAGTTCAGTGCGCGAAGTGTCGCCAGATTATCAGCCTCGACATGCAAAGGCAGAGGACATAGTAGAGGTTGTACCTGAGCCTGAGCCTGATGCAGATGAAATTGAAACGCCGCCTGAGCAGATTGGTGAATCAGTAGATATTGATACGGATGAGATAGTAGATAATGATACCGAAGAATCGGCCGAAGAATCCGATGAGTCCGATAGCGACTCGGAGGAACGTGAGTCTACAATTGATGATACTAACGAACAAAATATTGATACCGAGAAAAAGAAACAGGAACTCAAAGCATTGCAGCGGCGCCTAGGCTCAGTCGATGAAGATATCAAACGTCTCATGTATCGATTTAAGCGTGGTATCAATGAAAATATCATAGGTGAACGTAATCGATTAGTGGGGCGCGATAGGCATCTGCTGAATAACGTAGTAGATAGCACTGTAATGCTGAGCCGGTCTGAACTATTCCGAGAGGCTAGTGGATCTGATGTAGTCGGCGGGGCGTTTAGTATGCTCAAAAACGTCAGTGATAGTGGTAGTGCAACGTATGAGGAAGTCCTGGGTCAGCTCAGTCGTACCAGTCGTAGTGTCGATGGCATGATGGGCCAAATAGAGCGCCAGATTCGACAAATGTAGTAACGGTTTGTCAGATTCATTTGCTGAGATATTATAAAAAGAGTGATGGATGACAAGAAATCTCAGATAGAGGCGCTAGCGCGTGAAATTATTGACGACAAAGTTTGTTCAGATCTAGCCGAGCAAGCTACGCAACTGGTAATGGGCAGTGGTAATTTGAATGCTCGGATTGTGCTGGTAGGTGAGGCACCGGGCAAGAGTGAGGATCTGACTGGTCTGCCATTTGTCGGTGCGTCTGGTAAATTTCTCGACACGATGCTCGGTAGCGTCGGTATGAATCGTGATGATATCTATATAACCAATATCGTGAAATATCGCCCGCCAGGTAATCGTGACCCCAAACCAGTCGAAAAAGAAGCCTTTGGACCGTACCTACTGCGTCAGTTAGAGATTATTCAGCCCAGAGCGGTTGTAACGCTTGGTAGGCATAGTATGGAATTTTTCTTGCCAGGCGCCAAAATTAGCGAGGTACATGGCCAGCGGTTTGAGATAGACTGGTATGGGACTAAGCTTGTAATCATCCCGCTATATCACCCAGCAGCAGCGCTATATAACGGCAAGATGCGTAGTGTGCTGATAGAGGATTTCGGGGCAGTAGGTAGCTTAATGCTTGACTAATTAGTATGTTTATGCTAATATAGAGGTATAGTTAAACAAAACAAAAATGTCAGAATTTTTAGCACCTTCACCATCTCAAAAAGACAAGGAAATCGCCAATGAAGCGGAAACTAATGAGTATAGTCCAACTGATTTGGAGGGTATCGATATGGCGTCGCAAGCTGCCGTCGATATGATTCAGGATAGCATCGAAAACAACCACGGCTCGCATGAAGTAGTGAATACCGATGAGGGTTTGCGTGGTATTTTGACAGAGAAATTTCCCTATGGGTCTATCGAAGCGATGTTTGATAGTGCGACTCTGAGCCAAGTAAATATGAATATACAGTTGGGTGACGAAGAGCACGTAGTATCTATCATCCACCCCGAGGAATCTGATACCGAGATATTACTTGATGACGTACCGGTTGACCCTAGCGAGATACCTAGTGTACAGAAAATTATTGAATCAATTCGTTCGGAGCGTGAGGCTAGACGCGAAGCGGCTAATAGTGGCGACACCAGGGAAGACAGTATCCGTGAGGGTGTCAAACAAGCTGAGGCGGCGGCTGAGCAAAATCCTGCTGTGGCCGAAAATGTCGTCGGTGACGAAAACGCACCAGATGCACCAACGGTAGCTGATGTAGATAAATTTAGTGGTGATATATTACAGGCAAATACTACGCCTGAAGAGTACAAAAAAGCACTAGCCGAACAGCAAAAGAGATAATTATAAGCGGTGCGATACCGCATGTGGTTGATTTTTGTAGGCTTATAAGCTACAATAGTATCAACTAATCGAGAGGGTACCCCTGTAATTGCTATTTACCTCTCGTCTCGTTTTTGGAATTAAATCATTTATAAAAAACAAGGAGAAATTCATATATGGGTCAACGAAGACTCGCGAAGGCTACTCCGGACGATCAAAGTAAACGTCCGATGGGTAAGCCAAAATCAAACAATACTGTGTTAAATAATACTAGTACAAAAAAGGGAGAAGTGTTTCGGGCGCAGCGTCGCACGAGTGAAAACGTCAATCTGCGTGCTAGCCAGCACATCATAAACGTACCTGTTAACAAATCAATTTATAACGGCTACGATGGACGTCAGTATAGTACGGCTGATTTCAAAAAACAGCAGCGTACTAAGGGTCCTGTCCTCAAAATTATGCCAATCGGTGGCTTGGGTGAGATGGGTATCGGCAAAAACATGATGGCGATTGAGTATGAAAACGAAATTATCGTTATCGATTCAGGCTTTTTGTTCCCTGGCGCCGATTATCCGGGTGTTAATTACATAACACCTGACATCACATATCTCGAAGAGAATCGTCACAAGATTCGTGGACAGATATTTACGCACGGACACTTAGACCACATAGGTGCATATCGTCATTTTGCTCACCGTATCCCTGCGCCAATTTATGGCAGTAAGTTTACGATCGGTATGCTCAAGCGCACTATGGAAGAGTCAACAACTGGCTATGAGCCAAACTACAATGAGCTCGATCCAGAGGCGCACGAGCGCGTGCAACTAGGTGATCATTTCAATATCGAACTTGTACGGGTGAACCACTCTATCCCTGATGCTACGGCCGTAGTCGTACGTACACCACTAGGAGTACTTGTCGATACTGGCGACTGGCGATTTGAGGATAATCCTGTCGATGGTCGTAAATTTGACCTAGAACGTCTGACTGAGATTGCTACCACCGAAGGCATCACACTACTGATGAACGAAAGTACCAACTGTGAATCAGAGGGTACACATCATCACGGTGAGTTTGATATTCAGGAATCTATGGGTCAGGTGATGGATAAATATCCAAACAGTCGTCTGATTTTGAGCTGTTTTAGTTCACAGATTCATCGTATGCAGCTGATTTTGGACGAAGCCAAAAAGCACAATCGCAAGGTAGCATTTGCTGGATATAGCATGATTCAAAACCTCGAAGTGGCTCTACGTGCTGGTGCTATCCGCATACCTAAGGACGTCGTCGTCAAAATGGAAGACATCGTGAAACTTTCAGACGACAAAGTAACCATCGTTTGTACCGGTAGCCAGGGCGAATTCAATGCCGTGCTCAACCGCATGGCCAGTGGTGCACACAAATTCATCAAGATTAAGAACAGCGACGTCGTGGTGTTTAGCTCCAACCCAATTCCGGGTAACGAAAAATACGTTGTTCGCACTGTCGATGGCTTGATGCGTGAAGGTAGTGACGTAATACAGAACGGCAAGACTCATTTGACTGGCGTTGGTCCACTTCACCTGAGTGGTCACGGATATTATGATGATCACGTCAAATTGATTAATGCTCTGAACCCGACGTACTACATGCCGATTCATGGTGAATTCCACATGCTGGTGCATAACGCCGAGCTAGCCGAAAAAGAAGCCGCCATACCGCGCAGTAATATATTTGTCTGTGACAGTGGTGACGTAATAGAGATTACACCTACCGGTGCTCGCAAAAACGGTCGTATACCTGTCGGTGGTATCATGTATGACGACAGTGGTGCGATAGTCAGCGAAGTAGTGCTCAAAGACCGCATCCACATGGCTACTGAGGGCATGTTTGTCGTCGTCCTGACTGTGCAGCGTGGCAGCGGTCGCCTGATGACTAGCCCAGATATCATTAGTCGCGGATTTATCTATCTGCGCGACAGCGAAGAACTGATGGGTATGATCCGTCAGTATTTGAAGCAAAAAGTTGCTCGTAGTTTTGTCGGTAAAAAGATCGATCTCGATATCCTGAAAAAGGAAATCAAAGATGAAATTACTCACGTGCTTTATGATCAAACTCATCGTACGCCGATTGTTATACCTGTGATCAATGAAGTTGGTGGTGCTCGCCCATCGGGTAATGCGCAGCAGCAGGCCAATGCTAGGCGTGAAGGTGACGGCAATATCGGTAATTTGCCGCCTAGGAAATTCCCACCACGCCAAGTGCCGGATAGCGACGCTACCGATCCGCATCTTCGTGCCAAAACCGAATCGCGCGGCTATTAGTCGATAACGTCAATGCCTAAATATACCCCAGAGAAGTCTGGGGTATATTATTAACATAAGCCTCTTGCAAAATGTAGTAAATTTTGCTATAATATAGTAGTAAGCTATTAGATATAATATACATATGCCTAGGAAAAGAAAAACAAAAAAGAAGAAAGTCGAATCGGCTAGTAAATTACCAGCTGGATTTTGGTCGCAAGTGTTTGCGATATGTTTGATTGCTTTTTCGATTCTATTAATCGTAGCGTGGTTTGGCGTGGGCGGGCCGGTACTAAACTGGACTCAGGATACTTTGCTGCAATTTGTTGGCTATACTGTTTATATCTTGCCGGTGATATTTACCTTTATTGGCATAGAGATTTTTCGGTCTGACAATAATAAACTATCGTTTTTGGTAAAACTTGGTGGTATTTTGCTGGTTATGTGGTTTTCGGGACTATTTGGCTTGCCGGATTCGATTACCGGGCATGGTGGCTGGCTGGGCAATAGCTTGAACAACGTAATGATTCAGTTGGTCAATGCGCCGGTCGCTGGATTTATATACGTACTATTTATATTTGTGACTTTGATG
>CAZJFK010000003.1:0-28372 GCA_964545515.1 uncultured Candidatus Saccharibacteria bacterium
CATCGGAATTTTTACGCTCCGCCAACAGGGCCGCCGAAGGGTTTTCCACGATACTAAGCCCCGATTCACCCATCTCGAAAATAGCAGCCTCGGATGTCGAACCATAGCGATTTTTGATAGCCCGAACAATCTTGAATCCACCATAACGGTCACCCTCAAACTGCAAAACAACGTCTACCAAGTGCTCCAAGACTTTCGGCCCCGCAATCGAACCCTCTTTGGTGACATGACCAACTATAATCACCGATGTGTTAGACCGTTTGGCGGCTTGAATTATGACGTTACTACTATTTGTTATCTGACTGACGGTGCCCGGCGCCGAAGTTAGTTCGCTAAGAGCGAGGGTTTGGATTGAATCAATAACTACTAAATCATATTTACCGTCACGAATACTAGCAGCTATATCATCTGCCGACGTACTAGCAGCAAAGAATAAATTATCATTTACCTCGGCGCCTAGCCTAGAAGCCCTCAGCCGTACCTGCGAAGCAGATTCTTCGCCACTGACATATAAAACCTTGTTTTTGGCTGCTACATAATGTGATATTTGTAGTAACAGAGTACTCTTACCGATACCAGGCTGTCCGGCAAGCAGCGTCACGCCAGCTCGCAAAAACCCACCACCTAGCACTTCATCCAAATCCTTGATACCGGTACTAAACCTATCGGCTGCAGCATCAAGTTTGACATCTCGCATGGTCTGTACACCCAGCGAGACACCCTGACTCCTAGACACGGCCGACTTGCCAGTCGCTACCGCAGCTTGTTCGACTAGTGAATTCCACTCGCCACAATTATCACAACGCCCGGTCCATTTAGGATAGCTTGTCCCACAATTCTGACAAACAAATGTAGATTTTGATTTCACCATTACACTAATTATACACTGGGGACACTTTCGACCGTAGAATTGATACTTCTATACAAATCTCCACTTGTAACGACGAGTTTATTGTACTCATCAAGTAAGCCATTATATTCTTCGACTAGCTTATTGATCTGATTCTGGGTTGTCTTGGCAGCATTTACTCGATTCACCAAAGCCGCTCGCTGTTGATTAAATTCAGCCTGATCATAAAAATCACCGCGCGCTGCCCTAGAATTAAATTTAGCGATATCGATATTTAGCTGGGCTATATCAGTCGAATACCCCTTGCGTAATTTGTCTATACTACTAGAAAGCGATTTCAATTGAGCCGATATTTGATCCGCCCTAGTCGTCAGGCTCGAAAATACAGATTTGTAGCCTTCATACATTTTGACTATAGATTGTCTATCATTTAGATACTGTGCATAATATTCTTCTAGCTCAGGGCTAATATTAGCCACCTCTGTGCCAATAATCGAGTGTAGCTCGTTGTCACGCTCACCAGGCTCCGTCCTGGCATAAAAAGCCATGCGATC
Source organism: uncultured Candidatus Saccharibacteria bacterium (assembly GCA_964545515.1). Lineage (GTDB taxonomy): Bacteria > Patescibacteriota > Saccharimonadia > Saccharimonadales > Saccharimonadaceae > UBA2112. The sequence goes on from CAZJFK010000003.1 coordinate 1,405, forward strand.
TTTGTAATCAGCTTGGTTTTCGATTTTCTTGTATTCCTTTTCTAGTAGACTATTCACCCGATCGCGCTGCGACGGCGCCATACGTTGATATATGGCATGGAGTAATTCATGCGCCGCAGTTACTTGATTTACACCATCAAGCCGACTATCCTCGACATTAAATATATATATTCTATTATCTGTATAGCAACCCAAAATCGAGGTTTTTTCTTCCTTTTGTTGGCATTCTTCGTTAAATGTATCCCGATTATCTAGGCTAGGCTGAGTAGCATAAAAAACAAACTGAGCCCTGTCTGTAAGCTGTATAGAATTACTGATATTTTGTATACCTCGGCTTGGCGTATATTTATCATGACTAATCATGTCCTGGACACGCTGGACACTCAGATATTCATTGGCAAATTCATATAGCGGTACGCGATTGATAAAAATCGGCACCAGCAATATAACGACGACAATCAGTAAACCTAAACGCTTCTTGCCGAAGCGCGGCGCATCTGGATTATACTGCTTGTTCTTCGGCAACATTAATTGCAATTTTACCACCTCTGGCCGACACAATCAAAACCGACCCAAATTCATATTCGTCACCCAGTATACCTTCGGCCAAACGATGCTCGATTTCATCTTGAATCGCACGTCGCAATGGCCGCGCACCGTATTTTTCGTCAAAACCTTTGCGTATAATCAAACTCTTGGCGGATGGTCTGATGACAATCCGTATACCCTTATGGACCAAACGCTCTTGAAGCTCATCGATAAGATTGTTAAATATTCGGCCAACTTCTTTGATAGTAAGCGCACGAAAAGTCACAATTGCATCAAAACGATTAATTAGTTCAGGGCGCATACGTTTACCGAGAGCTTCGCGAGCCGCCTCGGCGTTTTCGGCATGAATCGCGTCCAACCGGCGATTATCCTGGCTGCTCGAAGCATGAAATCCTAGCGCAGATTCTTTGACCATCCTGTCAGCACCTAGATTACTTGTCAGAATAACAATCGTATTCGTAAAATCAACTTCGCGACCCTTGGCATCCGTCAGCTTACCGTCTTCGAGTAACTGTAATAGCATGTGCATGACATCTGGATGAGCTTTTTCAATTTCGTCGAATAGCACCACGCTATATGGCTGATGGCGAATCTTGTCAGTTAATTTACCACCATCTTCATAGCCTACATAACCAGCTGGCGCACCTACTAAGCGACTAGTGGTATGTTTCTCGGCAAATTCACTCATATCAATCTTGACCAGCGAATCTTCACTACCAAAAACTTCCCGTGCCAAAACCTTAGCTAGTTCCGTTTTACCTACACCAGTTGGACCCATAAATACAAACGAGCCAATCGGACGCTTGCTACTCGCCACGCCGCTACGTGATCGACGAATAGCTTTGGCGACCTCGTGCACGGCTTCTTCCTGCCCGATAATATGCTTGGCCAGATGACGTTCGAGGTTTTTGAGCATACGACTCTCGGATTTTTGTAGACGCTTAACCGGTATACCAGTCATTGTCGATATAGCGTTGGCGATATCATCACCCGTTAGAATTGCTGGTGATTTCTTATCTTTTTGTTCATTAATCTCGCTAACTTTTGCCTGAATCTGGCTAATTCGCGTTTTGTACAATGCCGCCCGCTCATAATCTTCACCCGTGACGGCTTCATCCATTTTTTCGTTCAAATTACGTAGCTGTCGCACCAAATCACGCGATTCGCTAGGCTTACTACTGCGATGTACTCGTAGCAGCGCCGCAGCCTCGTCTAACACGTCAATGGCTTTATCGGGCATGAATCTATCACCTATATACCTATCCGCCATATAGACAACGTCATCAACTATTTCATCATTAATTACGACACCATGATGTTTCTCGTAGTATGACTTCAAGCCTTTTAGGATAGCTACCGTGTCTTTAAGCGACGGTTCTTTGACTACTATTGGCTGGAATCGTCGTTCCAGCGCCGGATCTTTCTCAATATTTTTGCGATATTCGTCCAGGGTAGTAGCGCCAATCATGCGCATCTCACCTCGTGCCAAGGCTGGTTTCAACATATTAGCAGCGTCTAGCGCGCCCTCGGCAGCACCAGCGCCCGTGATAAGGTGAAGCTCATCAATGAAAACGATAGTGTTCTTTTGGCGTCTCAGTTCATCGACGACTTTTTTGAGGCGCTCCTCAAACTCGCCGCGATATTTAGTGCCAGCAATCATAGCGGCGAGATCAAGCTGAATAATTCGCCTATCCAGCAGGTGCTCCGGTACATTCTCGCTAACAATTCGTTGTGCCAAACCTTCAACGACGGCTGTCTTGCCTACGCCTGGCTCACCAATTAAGACAGGGTTATTCTTGGTGCGGCGACTAAGTATAGTCACTAAACGCTCCATCTGTTTGTCACGACCAATCACCGGATCAAGCTCACCACGTTTGGCCTTATCGGTTAAATCAGTACCGTATGTATCTAGCGCCCCACCTCGGCCTTTTTTGACTTCATTTGCGGTCGCATTCTCGATTGAGCGCTGATAATCATTAGCCTGCCTATCAAAAAACTCTTCTAGGTCACCGGCTAGCTGCAACACGTCTATCTTCATATCGCGCAGTAGAACCGTCGCACGAGCGTTTTTCTGAGTGATGATACTGTACAATATATGCTCCGTGCCCAAATAATCCTGGTGAAATTCCTGAGCAATTTCCCAGCTCATTTTGAGCGTTAATTTCGCCGTTTCAGATAAACCCTTAGACCCAGTAGTGACCACAAGTGTACGCGGAGTCATGTTTAGCGCTGCCTCGGCACGCTCCAATGTCACGCCAGAATCAGCCAGTACTTTGGCCCCGACAGATGAGCTCTGCGCTAATACGCCCAATAGTAAGTGTTCGGTGCCGATATATTGACTAGCCTGACCACGCGCAATAGCATCAGCGTGTTGTAAACTTACTTTGGCATTAGTCGTTAATTTCGATAAAAATTCCGCGAATTCACCGTACATCTTACTCATTATTATCAATCCTCCGTGGCAATAGCGCAAGCTTTATTGTGGCTCATTGCATATTTGTAGTTTAATCAAAATTAGCACTCGTGTCAATAGAGTGCTAATTTCATGATGTCAATATCTCAGACTACTCTTCGCTTGGTGCGTCAGAGTCCGATTCTTCGATAGCACTAAATAAGCTATCTTCGATATTCTTCTTCGGCTTTGGCTCAGGCTTTTTCTCTGGAACCGCAGTCTCGATATCTAGCTCATAACCAGTCAGACGACTAGCAAGACGAACATTCTGGCCACCGCGACCAATAGCGATTGACTGCTGATCTTCGGTAACGAAAATCTTGGCCGATTTGTTAGCTTCGTCGATCTCAACACGCGCAACCTCGGCTGGGCTTAGAGCGTTACGGATAAACGCTTCTGGATTAGCGTCAAATGTAACGATGTCGATTTTTTCTTGGTCGCCAATTTCAGCCATAACAGACTGCACACGAGTACCGTGACCGCCAACAAACGTACCGACAGGATCGATTCCAGGTACACTACTAGCCACGGCTAATTTGGTACGACGACCGGCTTCGCGAGCAATGGCCTTGATTTCTACGGCGCCAGATTCCATCTCTGGAACTTCTTGGCTAAATAAATATTCGATAAATGATTCGTTGCCACGGCTCAAAATAAGCTGTGGACCACGAGCATCACGCTCGATATCCTTGATATAGACCTTGATACGATTACCGATACTTAGATGCTCACCCTGAATCTGCTCAGACTGAGGGATGATACCGACGGCTTTGTCGATCTCGACACGTACCACTCGTGGCTCGATACGCTGAACAACGCCATTTACGACAGTACCAATTTTGTCTTCGTATTCCGCTAGAACAACCTCGCGCTCAGCCTCGCGTAGACGCTGCAAGATAACCTGCTTGGCAGTCTGGGCTGCAACACGGCCAAACGACGTAACCTCGTGGCTTTCCTCGATAAGATCACCTAATTCAGCGTCTTTTTTGACTTTTTTGGCGTCATCTAGACTAATCTCGACACTGTCGCTACCGACAAGTTCTACTACCTCGCGAGATACGTAAACCGTGGCCGTACCGTCGTTGATATTAAGCTCAGCACGTACTTCCTGGTCGCGCTCACCGTTATCACGGCGCCAAGCAGCTGCAATAGCTTGCTCGATAACACCAAGCACTGTTTCTTCGGGCAGATTTTTCTCTTCCGCAATTGTATGTACGGCAAGAGTGAGTTGTTTGATATTCAAATCTTCCATTTATATTCCTTTCTAGCAAAAATTCCGACCTTTTTGGCCGGAACATCTACTTACAGATTAACAGTACCGCCTTTATAAGTCAATACTATACATCTTAGCCCTAGCACTTTACATAGAATACTTATAATGCTATACTATCCAATACTTGTGAATATAATTATTACGATTTTAATCGTCCTTGCACTAGTAGTTGTAGCAGCAGTTTGCTCGGGGCTAAATGTAGCAATCATGTCTCTAAAACCCGATGAGCTGAAGCGTAAAGCCAAACTTGGCAACCCTGCGGCTTCACGTGCCCTGCCCCTACGACAAAACGTGCATCTAACCCTAGCCGCCATATTATTAACCAACGTAGCAGCCGTATCGGCTACGTCGCTATATCTAGAAAGTGTATTTTTGGGTGTCATCGCTGGTATTATAACCACTCTATTGATGGTGATTTTTGGCGAAATCCTCCCGCAAGCTCTGTTTAATCGAAAAGCTCTGTTTTATGTCAGCACACTAGCACCAGTACTAAGGCTGATGATTATTATCACCTACCCCGTATCTAAGCCCCTACAAATACTACTAGATAGACTTTTCACACAGCCAAGCCAGCATTTCCATACTAGGCACGAACTGGGAATGATGATCGGCGAACACCTCAATCAGGCCGACAGCGAGCTAGATAATGACGAAGTCGAGATAATCAAAGGGGCATTACAACTCAGCGAGAAGCGCGTATCAGACATTATGACCCCCATTAAGCGCGTCTACTGGACCAAGCCAAATACCAAGCTAGATGATGCCAAAATTGACGAAATCAAAGCCATCGGGCGTAGCCGCATACCCGTGTTTAACGAAGCCAAGACCCATTGCTATGGCGTACTACTTATGAAAGACTTAATTGATATTGATTTCGACGAGCATGACTACCGCGTAGATGATTTGCCGCTATATCCCGTACGTATGATCGGTAGCCGTACGGCACTTGATACGGCGCTACGTAAATTTATATCTAGTGGCTCACACCTCATACCAGTCGAACGCGACGACAAAATCATCGGTATTGTCACTATCGAAGATTTGATTGAAGAAATTGTCGGCCAAGAAATCGAAGACGAGACCGACAGGCGCCAACTCGAAAAAGCTACTTAGTCGGCAAAGGCTCGCCTGGACATTTAGACAGAATCCTAAGCATAGCCGATTTTTCCGCTGGCGTAACCCATAGTTTGTATTTCAGCTTAACCGCAATCTGCCTGGCCACATACGCACATCGAAACGATTTATTGGACGGCAACCAAGTCGCTGCATCGCCATCGCTTTTTTGCTGATTTGCCGGACCGTCAACCGCTAAGAGCTCCAATGGATCGTTGGCAAGGGCCGTCCTCTCTGCAACCGTCAGCTGCTGAGCGCCTTTTTGCCAAGCATCACTGAGAGCCACAACATGATCAATCTGCACATCATTACTAGTACCAGCGCCACGTTTAAAATTAATCGTCTTGCCAGTATACGGGTCCTGCAAAACACCCCTCAGTACATTACACTCGCTATCGATAGACGCCTGCGCAAGGTCGCGATGTAATATTATATTTCGTGTCGTACAACCACCTACGCTACCCCAACCAGCGCCAAATTGATCGCGAGAATAATTAGTCTTGGGCGCCCGACCTTTGACAGGCAAATCCGCAAGTAATTGTGCTGCCGGCGAAGATTGAGCCACATTTGCGTCCTCGGAATACGAAAACTGATGCTGCCAGTTGCCATCATTTGCAACCACTAATACCGCTAATACCGCTATAACGATGGACGCGACAGTTATTCGTCGTCGCCTAAGTTGACCGTGTTTCACTATATAAGTATAGTATAACTATGAAATCAGTGGAGAAACTAGGTACGTATTTCGAGCCCGTACATTACGATATCAAGCTCGACCTTGACACCGAGAACAAGCAGCTCAGTGGCAATGTAAGTATAACCGGAGAACTAACCGACAAAGGTAGCACAATCAAGCTACACACTAAGGATTTAAACATCAGCAGCGTTCGTATTGATGGAGTGGAGGCCTCACGCGAAGCGGGTGTTAACGACGAATCAGATTTTTCAATCGAGGGCTTACAGCCTGGCAGCCACACGATTGAGCTAGAATACACCACGCCCGTAACCGATCTAATGCACGGTGCATATCCTAGCTACTACAAACAAGATGGCGAGACCAAAGAAGTTTATTCTACACAATTTGAATCACATCACGCCCGCGAAGTATTCCCATCTGTCGACGAGCCGGGCGCCAAGGCTACATTTGACCTAGAACTAACTACGCCAGAAAGTGCCGATTTCTCCGACGTAATCAGCAATATGCCTATTCAATTCCAAAATACCGAAAATGGTGTCGTGACTACCAAATTTGAAACGACTCCAAAAATGAGTACCTATCTGCTAGCTTTTGCAGTCGGTGCCTTGCAGAAAAAAACAGCCACAACATCTGGTGGCGTAGAAGTTAACGTTTTTTCTACCAAAGCCCAACCCGAAGCCAGTCTTGATTTTTCACTAGATATCGCTAAGCGCTCAATTGAGTTTTATGACGATTTTTATGGCACCAAATATCCTTTGCCCAAGAGCGACCACTTAGCTCTACCTGATTTTTCATCGGGCGCCATGGAAAACTGGGGCCTAATCACTTATCGTGAAGCTGCTCTACTGGTTGACCCCAAAAATACCAGTATTTCGAGTCGTCGCTACGTAGCAACAGTTGTCGCCCACGAGCTAGCCCACCAATGGTTTGGTAATCTAGTAACCATGAAATGGTGGAACGACCTATGGCTCAACGAAAGCTTCGCTACCCTCATGGAATACCTAACTGTAGACAAATTACAGCCAGGCTGGAAAATGTGGGAAGAGTTTTCTAGCAACGAAGCTATCCTCGCCCTCCGCCGCGATGCAATTGATGGTGTACAGGCCGTACAGGTCGACGTCAACCACCCAGACGAAATCAGTACCCTGTTTGACGGTGCAATCGTCTACGCCAAAGGCGCCCGCATGCTACGCATGGTCCAGCAATATATAGGCGAAGATGCGTTTCGAGCCGGCCTAAAAGAGTATTTTGCCGATCACGCCTACGGAAATACCGAGGGCAACGACCTATGGAGCGCCCTAGAAAAATCAAGTGGCAAAAACATCAAGGAGATGATGAACACCTGGATATCGCAACCAGGCTATCCAGTAGTCAGTGTGTCACGCGATGGCAATCAGGTAACTCTAAGCCAAAAACAATTCTTTATCGGGCCACACGGTGAATCGTCACGACTCTGGCCAATACCGCTCAATTCCGATAATCCCGCAGTTCCTGAGTTACTCGACACAGAATCTATCACATTTGAATGTGACGGTCCGTTTAGGCTAAATATCGGTGACAGCGCCCACTTCATCACAAACTATGATGATAGCGCGCGCAGTGCGCTACTAAACCAAATTCAAGACGGATCCCTAGACACTATCAGTCGTATCCAAATCTTGCACGAAGCCACTCTACTCGCCCGAGGCGGAGTAATGTCTAGCGACAGCCTGATTGATTTAATAGGTGCTTATCGCAACGAGAAATCCGACCAGGTATGGGATATTGTCAACTTAGCGCTAGCCGAACTCAAAAAATTCGTCGAAAATGACGAAGAAGCCGAGCAAAAACTACGTGATTTTGCTAAAAGTATAGCTGGCAGCGAATTTAACCGCTTGGGTTGGACATCCATCGATGGCGAATCCGAAGAAGACGCCAAATTACGTGGAACTATCCTATCAATTATGCTATATAGCGAAGAGTCCGGAGTGGTCACTGAGGCTAAAAATATATACGCTAGTACTCCGCTTGACGAGATAAATCCAGAAATTCGCCCACTGATTATCAGTACAGTAGTCAAACATGGCGACGCCGATGTCGTAGCCAAACTACTCGAGACTTATCGACAATCACAGTCACCCGACCTACTAGTCGACATATGTGTCGGTATTACTAGCACCAAGGATGAAGCGCAAATTAAAATATTGCTCGATTCCATCAAAGACCCCAAGACAGTCAAGCCACAAGATGTATTTAGGTGGTTTGCCTACCTCATGCGAGGCCGATACAGCCGCGAAACCACCTGGGATTGGTTACGAGGCAACTGGTCATGGATTGAAGGTGTATTTGACGGTGATAAATCTTACGAACGATTCCCTCGTGACGCCGCCGCTGGCCTAAAAACCCGCGAACACTTGCAGGAATATAAAGATTTCTTCAACCCTATGCTCGGCGAGCCATCACTTACAAGGTCTATATCCATGGGTGTCAGTGAACTCGAAGGCAAGATTGAACTACTAGAACGCGACAGTGACGCCGTAATTAATAAATTAAAATCTCTAAAATTTGATTCCTGATTAGGTTCAAACATTAGATTTTAATTATTAAATATGGTATAGTATGGTAATGAACAAAAGCCAGAATTTAAGTACACTTGGCGACCAGTTACTAAATTCTATATCAGCTATCGAAAAATACGAGGCAAGCCTAAACGCTAAACGTGAACGCGAAACAGTTCACGTGCCAAGTGTCGGTAATGTCATATCTTCGGCGTATGAGCAGCTCCGCAATGCATCGGAGTATTCCGAAGGCGCCCTATTGCAACAACGTGCCATCCGACGTTATTTCCGCCGCGTACTATCATTTCATACCAAATCTAGCACATCTGACGTCGCCAACGAACTAGTGGCCGAGCTAACCCAAGCCGAGTATTTGCCCAACGACTATATCACCAAATCAGACATTGCCGAACTATCAGGGAATATCAAAAAATACTACGAATCATATTGGCAGCTAGCCAATATGATTGAGGATTCTGATAGGCTATCAAATTTCCGAGAGTGGGTCCTAGATGTTCTAGCTGTCCGCTGCGAGCAAACACTATCACCAAAAATACGCCAGAGTTCATTTGCCCACTTTGCACACACGTATCTGCACGACAAAATCAAAACAAATAAGATTCAAAAAGCCGGTGAGAGATATAGCGCCGAAGATTTATCGATTATACTGTACATCTCAATCCAACGTGCACTCCTAAAATCCGACAACGCCACTATCCGCACCGCACTTGTCGACATTTACAAACAAGATTCGAGTATCAGCAGGTTCGAAACATTTAACTCCAGAATCGACATGCTACTAGATGCCAAAACGACCGTGAATATGACTCGTGTTATCAGCAAAAACGGCGCTCCGCTCCGCTACATATACACAGCGTTTTATGCCGAAAATGCTCCACTAACTGCACATTCGCTCAAATCCCCCGAGCTATTAGAGCAGGGTCTCCATCGCCACGTGGAACAATCCTACGAGGATCTTAACAAGCGCCTAAATATCGGTATTGTACGAAGCGTGGCTTTTCTACTAATCACCAAAGGTATCGTCGGCTTTGCGGTAGAAGTTCCATATGATCTATATATTTATAGTACGATTTTATGGATGCCGTTTTTTGTTAATCTACTATTCCCAGCATTTTTCATCGCATTTAGCCGCCTGACTCTGTCGTCGCCAGTCGAGCGCAACACCACTGCAATCATCACACACGTCACCGATATACTATTTGACACTGGCAGAAATCACCCTGTCAAAATTCCAAAAGATTCTACCTCAACAGTATTCAATACAGTATACGCTCTCGTATTCTTGGTCGTTTTTGCAGCACTATCCTACATACTATTCCTGATTCACTTTAATATAGTCCAGGGAGTGATATTCTTTATATTCCTATCCACGGCGACATTCCTATCGTTTAGACTCAGTCGCCAAATCCACGAAATCGAGGTCGTCAACACACCGCAAGGTTCGCTATCACTACTACGCGACGTCGTATACATGCCATTTATATACGTTGGTCAACAAATCTCGTATCGTTACAGTCAAATTAATATAGTAGCCACAATCTTAGACTTTTTGATCGAGCTGCCACTCAAAACCATCCTGCGCCTCACTCGCCAGTGGACACAGTTCCTAAACGACAAAAAAGACGAACTAATCTAAATTTAAAACCCCCTCGGTAGAGGGGGCTGTTTTTACGACTGAGCGTCGTATTTGTTGCCAGTTACGGCACGATATATCACAACCGGAAAATGGAAAACCCAGAGGATGGGACCAAGTACAGCATGCGTGGTCAGCAAAAATATAGTCGGTCCGATACCCGGATGTAGCTTACGCCACAGCGTCCAGTTGATTTTGCGATAGATCGCAAGGTGCAGCAGGCCCGCAAGGGCCCAGAGTAAAACAAACAGGACAGTACTCATACTATCCTCCTATTCCTAATTGTTAACATGGATTTTACTACTCATTTACAATTATAGAATATGTCTCATATTTATGCAAATATGTCCTGCTAAGTTAGTAGGCAATATTACCCGTCCTTATAAATAAGGTCCGTCACTTCATCTTCATTCAGCAAAAAGCCTCTGGCGCCGATATCTTTAAACCAATAGCCTCCCCATACGAGTGGCCACAACAAAAAGCATAGTGCAACTTTATAAATGTAGTTCAGCGGAGACAGGTCTTTCAGGTCATACATTCCCTCATCAACCGTCGGGTATATAGTCATAATACCTATTGGTATGTATACAATCAAAACAGGAATCAAAAAGATAAGCCAGATAGAGTCCACGGTAACTCACCTCCGTAAAAGTACAAGCAACCATACGTCACTATATACTTACTTTATAATATAGCCTACACTATTTCAATCCATTGCTCTATGTCTGGCGGTGTGCCGGTAACCGATGCCACTGCCAGCATCATGTCAGTATCTAGCAGTGAATTAGACTTGGCATATACCTCTGCGGCAAATTTCATCTGCTGTAACTTTTTGGGAGTGATAGCCGCCAGTCCGCCACCTTGATTAGCCTGCCTTCGATATTTTACCTCAGTAAAATACACAGCCCCGCCCTTACGCGATACGATATCTATCTCGCAAAACCGAGTTTTCCAGTTGCGGTCAATGATTTCATGACCTTCGCCCTGCAAATACTTGGCTACTGCGTTTTCGGCTTGGTCACCGATTCGTTTAGTCGTAGGTGCAGCACTAGACACCACATGTTGCGACGGGAGCGGTCTTATTAGAGTGCGGTACTTAGTTAACGGTGCAAACGATAGACGGTGTAGCGGTGTTACACCGTACTGTTCAATAGCCGCCCTATGTGCCGCTGTACCATAACCAGCATGACTGCCAAATTTATAACCCGGGTACGCGGCGTCCTGCTCGCTCATGTAATTATCGCGTGCCACTTTAGCAATAATAGACGCGGCACTAACGCTCGGCACCAATAGATCAGCCTTGGGCAAGGTTTTAACATATTTACCTTTGCTTGTATCTTTCAAAAAATTAATCGTACCATCTATAATTATTTCGCTATACGCTACATTTAACGTATCTATGGCCTGAACCGCACGCTTACACGCCAATTCTAGCGCCGCACTCATACCTATTTCATCAAGCTCTGCCGCGCTGACCCAGCCCAAACCATAACCCAAAGCTTGACTGCGAATTATCGGATCCAATTCTTCGCGCTTCTTTTTAGTCAACTTTTTGCTATCAGTCAGGCCATCAATTGTACCGCCACCCAATATCACAGCGCCCATTACTAACGGACCGGCCCACGGACCGCGACCAACCTCATCGATACCCAAAATCATACTATCTATAATTATATCTCATTGTATTTTGTATAATTTATGATATAATATTAGTATTCCATAATAATACCCCTTCCACCGAGGAGCAGCAATGGACGCAACTGCTATATTTGGCCACGTGGTATTTGCACTGAGCTTCCTAGTAGTAGTGGGCTCGTGTATTTACGCAAAAAGGCATCGCGATATCAACTAAGGTCTCGCTTATAGAAATAGCCTAGCATGACCATAGAGAAACAAGCTTTGTCCTAACGCTCACAGATTGGATCAACACAGTGTGTACTCTGTTGTTTATTGGAATCTTGCTCATTGGCGCAGCCCTGACCTATGGCTTGGTCGCACCGCTGAAGTTCATCTTGAACCGCAATGCAGCAAGATATCAAGCAGCGACTAGTTCAGGCGATACATCACCACATGATAGCCCACAAGGTGTATCATCGCCCGGACTTACCAAAGAAACGACCGATCAACTAATCGCAACGTACCGCAGGCTAGACAAAATCACAAATTCACCACGCTCCCACAATATAGCTTACTAAAATCTACGCAAAACGCCCCATATAGGGGCGTTTTTTAGTGCACCAATGGCATACGACAAATCCCAGGTTTCACCTATCGAAAGTGGACTAAGCTTCGCTGTGGCGAGCTTCGACTTCGGCTTGCTTGGCAGCTAGCTCTGCTTCGTCTGCGGCTTTTTCGGCAGCCTTTTCTTCGGCAGCTTTCTTGGCTTCTTCTTTCATGCGAGCCTCTTCGGCTTCGGCGTGAGCGTCATGAATGTCATTTACGGCCGCGCGGTCGAAATTAACAGACGCAAGACGCGCGCTCTTACCACTACGCTTACGTAGATAGCTTAGGAAGTTGCGGCGAACCTTTGCACGACGAACAATCTCTACCTTCTCGACAAGTGGGCTGTGTAATAGGAAACTCTTTTCGACACCTACACCACTAGCAATCTTGCGCACAGTGATACGGCTAGTGTGCTGTTTTTTGTTGTCGGTGCGAATAACAACACCCTCGAACACCTGAATACGCTCTTTGTTTCCTTCGCGAATCTTCTGGTGAACACGAACCGTGTCGCCACTGCGTGCATCTACGACGGCAGCTTTTTTCTGCTCATCATTAACTTTTTGAATTAGAGAAAAACTCATTATTTAATCCTTCATGATCGAGACTAGTTTAGCCGGCCGCATAGTGTATACCTATGGCTCCGCACTACTTAATACTCGCTAAATATTATGTATACAATCAATTACCTACTATAGCATAGATATCGTGATTTTAAAAGAGTAAAAACCCGCTTATTCAAGCGGGTTTAGCCTTAAGAGACAGATCCGAGTGTGAACCATGAAATCATGATTGTCGCCATAAAGATCATGACGAAAATCAAATACCCTAGGACGGTACGGATCAAACCAGAATCTTTCAGGCTGAGGTTCGGTGAATGTAGGCCAATAGCCACAAACACAAACCCGATGAAACTCAGGATAACCGATAACACCGTTTCACGGGAGATATCAGGATTACCGGCCAAAAACTGAGGGACACCAACGGCAAGTCCGCCAATCAAAAAGACGCTCGCAAAAAATGCATGCATCGTTTCGATTGCATCAAACGCACGGGTCCCCAGTAGAAACCGTTTCATGTCTACTCCTATCAATGTGCTTCAATAGACTAAGTGTAGTATATACTATTTTCAAATAAAATCAAGTAGAGCTATTTGAGTAGACTATCAGATAGAGCTGTCGTAGTGAAGACGTAAAACGAAACCCAACCCAAAACTACACCAATAAGGAGCGTAATCAGCTGTGTCAACATGTAACTATATTCGGTCTTCAATGATTTTGTACTTTTAACTGTTTTCTTAGTTGCTTTTGGCATGAGATTCCTTCGTTTAACGCTATTAATTATAACATAAGCTAAATAGCTCTGTTTACTTCTTCGAGAGTGGTTTCGCCACGCAAGGCTGCGATAGTTCCGGCTTGAATCAGCGTGATGAGTCCAGCCGTTTCTTTGGCTGTTTTCTCGATCGCCTCTGGATTGGCGTCGGCTATATCTCCCCGCAAATACGCCTGAATATGCTCATTGACCACCATCTGCTCCATGACAACTATTCGCCCCTTGTACCCAAATGGCGCAGACTCGTGTGGTCGCGGGCGATACAGTTTGAAATTATCCAAATCAATACCTTCCATCCTCTCCGGAGAAACTCCCTTGAGGGTAGCCCTAACCCAACGCTTAGTGGCATCATCAGGTTCATACTCTTCCTTGGATGGATCATATAATTTACGAACTAGTCGCTGAGCAATCAGTAAGCGTATTGCAGAGCTAAAAATAGGATTAATACCAATCATGCCTATCATACGGCTAAACGCCGCACTCGTAGAATTGGCGTGAAATGAACTGAGCACTAAGTGTCCAGTAATCGAAGCCTGAATAGCCGTCTTGGCTGTATCGACGTCACGGATCTCACCAAGCATCACAACATCGGGGTCGAGACGAAGCACCGAGCGAAGACCATCAGCAAATGTTTGTCCATGCGTAGTATCAATTGGAATCTGCGTAATGCCAGATATACCATACTCAATCGGATCCTCTAGCGTCAGAATCTTGCGTTCCGACGAATTCAGAGCATTGAGCATACTATATAGGGTAGTAGATTTACCAGATCCAGTTGGACCGACCATCATCATCATGCCACGTGGATGTCGCGTAATCTCACGTATTTCTTTCATTTCTTTTTCGGGAATACCGAGCAAATCAAGGTTCAGCATCGACTCATCGAAATTGAAGAGACGTAGCACAGCGTCCTGTCCATACATACTAGGCACTGTCTCGATACGAATATTGAGTAGATGGGTTGCACCTTCGCGGTGAATGTCTTTTTGGATGTGCCCTGACTGCGATGTATTGGCTGCCGACGAAATATTCGCCCGTGAACCAATAGCACCCATCAGGATACGATATTTTTCTTTGTCAATTTCAGCCACGGGGTGCAAAGCACCGTCAACACGCATACGAATACGAATGTAGCTGCGCTGATTCTCGACATGGATGTCAGATGCGCCAAGTTTGTCAGCCTGATCAATTAAATAATCTAAAATCTGATCAGAACCAACTGAATTTAAAACTCGGCTGACTTCGGCGATTGTCGCACTGTCACCGTCTTTGGATATAGAAATATCATCAAAAATAATCTTTTTGGGCGGGTCATAACGATTCATTAGAACCGTATATCCAGAATTAGTGACTAAAAATATCTGCGCTTCGCGACCTTCGTCGGAATATTTTTGTCGTATCTTGCCTATAACTGACTGCGGCGTATTACTCGTAGCGGCAAACCTATACGGCTCATATTCACTACCCATCTGCAAAGGTACCATCCGCCAGTCATGCATTTCCTTGATGGTCATCATGCCATCGCGCACAAGATCCATCTTATCCTCAAAAACTCTGGCATCGAGGTATGGCAAACCTAATATAGCCGCACGTTGTTCAGTGGATTTTTCTTCGGTGTCACGACGCTGCTGCTGAATTTTACTTTCTTCAGCTTTTGCGTGAGTATCTTCTTCGACGACGTATGCCATTCTGCTTATGATAATACTACTTATACAGGGTGTTAATCAAGTGGTAGACTAGTAGTATGGCCGAAATAATAGTAATAGTGCACAATATTCGCTCTACTCATAATATAGGAGCAATTTTTAGAACTTGCGAGGGTTTTGGGGTGAACAAAATTATCCTATCTGGATATAGCCCCTATCCTCAAATGGAAAACGACAACCGGCTGCCCCATATAGCCAAAAAACTTGACGGACAGATTCACAAAACTGCACTCGGTGCCGAAAAAATGGTTGATTTTGAATACGTAGAACAATTAGATCTAGCCACCATAAAAGCCACAGGATTCAAACTAGTCGCTCTGGAACAGTCCGAAAAATCAATCTGGCTGAGAGATTATGCGCCTCCCGAAAAGGTGGCCCTACTCCTAGGCGAAGAAGTACACGGCATATCAGACGAGCTGATATCACAATGTGACGACATAGTCGAAATTCCAATGCGTGGGCAAAAAGAATCGTTCAATGTCAGTGTCGCAGCTGCAATCGCATTATACGAATTAAGTATCTAGTAGCCACCTTCGTCGCGAAGATCAATTCGATCATTATCGAAATCAAAACGTTTAACAGCTTTTTCAAGTAACCATCTTATACTGCTGTCGTAAGCAATCTGCTTGCTATGTGTCGGGACAAAAGGTAATTCCGCCAGCAACATCTCGTAACCGGTCTCGCCCATACCCTCGTATTTAGAGCGTATTACTGCGTCGAGTACACCCTTACCTAATGTTCGCACCCCAGTGACAAATCTATCATAAACCTTCTGATAATGCTCTGTGTCCGTCGATTCACGCTCTATTTCTACAGACACCAAACGCTGAAATTCATGAATCAGGTTCCCCGTATCACCCACACCCTTGTAATCAAACGTGCCGTGTCGATCTATGGGTATTTTTGGCATCTTTGAGTCCTCATACCATACACCAATAGGTATGGCGACTCCACCTGCTATATCGTCGGCTTCATCAAACCTAACCCTAGTACCGCTATGTCCTATAAATTCTGCATCCACCTCATCGGTATCTAATAGGGCGTATTTAATAGCCGTCATTTTGCCCTCTCTATTAAAATGTTGCTCCGTACGAAAAGCTAACTTATCTGGATTAGCTCGTAGATATGCGGCAGCATTAAACGGTTGATCATATTGATTTGAACCGTCTCTTTCTATCAGACGCACAATCGGGTATTTAAAGTAGTTACGTGCATAACCGCACACTCGACATGCATATTTAGGGTCACTTTTAAAACATTGCGGACACGGTATGGTAGCGTTTTCGATATCTTCGCCGCTATCTCTATTTGCATCCAAAATCACGTTTGCAGATTGCACTATATCATTGATACTTGGTGTTTGTATTTTGCTATCCCAAGCTTCGTATGCGTTTATGACGCTATCTGGCATGTCAGCCAAAGTCCATGATGAGTCGTCATCATACATATAGAACCTAGAAACGACCTGTTTATCAGCTCGCCTCTGTATTAAAAGATCGCTAGGACTATCAAATCCATTTCGCTCGGCCAGTACCGTAAAACTATGTTCTAGTTTGCGCGGTCGGTCGGGGCGGCGACCTTTAACGGTAATAACGCCCTTCTTTTCGACCTCTTCGATATCCGATACTCCACCCGATCCCATAATAGCGACCTGGGTGTTGATGCGTTCAATGTAATATAAATCATTTCGTTTTCGCATATTTGACCCTACGCCCTACTCATCGGGTCCCAAATAAATTGTTCGATTGCCGCGTTAATTTCATGTTGCGCCGCTTCGATATCTGCCACGCTCGGTATGATATCCCCCTCGCCGTATACTTCTGGCCCGTCAAAATCACAAATTGGCTGCCCATTTTCAGCAAATATCGTAATTTGCCACTTAAGCGCCTCGCGACCAATCTTTTTTAT
Organism: uncultured Candidatus Saccharibacteria bacterium; assembly: GCA_964545515.1. Taxonomy (GTDB): domain Bacteria; phylum Patescibacteriota; class Saccharimonadia; order Saccharimonadales; family Saccharimonadaceae; genus UBA2112. Next base: position 18,846 of record CAZJFK010000003.1, read on the forward strand.
ATGTGCTACTCCAGCTAGTCCGAGTGATTCTACGCGCAATTGCATAGCAGGATTCAAGAAATCGTATTCGTTCAAAATTCTCTCTGTCATATTTTCTCCGTTTGGTTTCTACGTCCATTATGAGCCTGGTGCACAAATATACTAGTCGAGAAGTTTTACCTAGGCTATAATAAAACATAATGCATCATATACAAAAACATGTTATTGATATTTTGGCATCACGTAGCTCGGCGCATTATGCCGACATCAAGCCAATCGATATGGACGGAAATCAGTTTACGTACCACCTAAAACAGCTTATAACCGATAAGCTAATCACCAAAGATGAGGATGGACTATACTCATTAACACAAAAGGGCAAATCATACCTAATCACTCGTTATGAAAATCCATTCACTATGGCTCATACTATTTTTTTGGTCGTTATCAGGCACGGCAATAATATTTTATTACGGCGGCGCAAAGTCCAACCACTACTTGAATATAGCGGATTACTACATGGCGAGCCTTCTAGTGAAACCGGTTTAGTGGCAAGTATAAAGCAAAGAATAGAACTAAAAACCGGTATCAAAAATACCAGTCCTAAGCCAAAAGGTAGTTGCCTAATAAAAATTAACAAAGACGGTCAAATCCAGAGCTTTTCGCATGCAATTATAGCCGAGGTGCTGATTGCAGATGACGCTATACCGATTACCGAAGACGAGACTGGCATAAATTACTGGTGCCACATAGACAAATTATCAGACGAAGACAAGCTCATCACGAGTACGACAGATATACTTGCTCACCTGGGTAATAATGAGCCTATATGGTTCGACAAGGATTACACCATATAACAGTTACTTAGCTTGCACGGCACCATCGCCTAAAATACCAGCCAAACTACTAACTAACGCTTCGGAATATTCAACCATAAATGGCATACGAATAGCCGACTTTTTGTCGTCGCCCAGTACGAGTACCACGGCATCAGTTCCGGGGTAATTTGAACACTGCTTTTTGACATCAATCAAGAGATCTTTGTTACCTACATCTGTGATACGTATATAAACCGTCTTGGGCTCAGTAAGCTCGATAGTAGTTGAATTATGACGACTAGACGGCGTGGCCGCAGCCGGCGCGGACTGTTTTTTGTAGCCACCATAGTTTGGCCTAGGCGCCCCGGCCCTAGGTTTGAGAGGTCCGCCCCCGGTAGCCTGATAATTCTTGACTTCGGCGTCCGTCACTACATATATTTTATCTGCCATCACTTTTACTTCGCTAGTTACTTTGCCGTCCCTATCCCTAGCATTTACCGTTCCGTCTACTTTGATGACGACATCATTTTTATATATATCAGCCGTATCCTTGTACACACTCGGAAAGACTATAATCTCACCCGTGTTAGACTTGTCTTCAATACCAACAAAAGCCATTTTTGAGCCATTTTTTGTCACTATCGTACGAATCGTGTTGATAATACCGCCCACAGTAACTTTTTTGTTATCATCTGAAGCACTCAGAGATGCTAGCGGAACAGTTTGTTCACTCAAATACAGCTCATAAAAATCAAGCGGATGCGCACTAATATATAGACCCATGAGTTCCCGCTCCCATGTGAGTCGCTCCTTATCGGTGTGCTTGACCGGGGCAGATTCTAGCCTAATAGTCGGCTTAACCGCCTCGGCACTGTCTCCCATTAATCCAAATAAGTCAGTTTGCCCACTCAATGCGTCTTTTTGAAGCTTGCTTGCAAAAGCTTGTATGGTATCGAGGTTGAATAGTAGATCAGATCTATCACCAAGCTGGTCAAATCCACCAGTCTTGATCAGCGAGTCCCAGGCTTTTTTGTTAAATTTACTCGAACTCACCCGCGAGGCAAAATCAGCTATATCAGTAAACCTACCACTCTTTCGTGCACGCAAAACTTCCTCGACAGCACCCACACCCACACCCTTGACCGCGGCCAAGCCAAATCGTACTTGTTTTTTGCCAGGAACAACAGCAAACTCAACAAATGATTCGTTTACATCAGGCGCCAATACTTCGATACCCATGCGACGCGTCTCGGCAATTTCAATCGCCAAACGATCAGTGTCGCCCTCATCACTAGTCATCAGTGCAGCCATAAAAGCATCTGGGTAATGCGCTTTTAGATACGCTGTCCAATAAGCAATCTGCGAATAGCAAGTAGCGTGCGCCTTGTTAAATGAATAGTCAGCAAACGGCTGAATCTGAGCCCACAAAGTCTCGGCACTTTCGCTAGTCAAACCTTGCTTAATACAGCCATTGATAAATTTAGGCTCTTCGGCGGCCATAATATCACGCTTCTTTTTACCAATTGCCTTGCGCACCAGGTCGGCCTCGCCCGGAGTATAACCAGCAACCATCTGTAGTAGCTTAATAATCTGTTCTTGGTAAACCATCACGCCATAAGTATCTTTTAGTATAGGTTCCAAGGATTCATGCAGATAAACAATAGACTTGGGGTTATTTTTACCCTCAATAAATCGCGGAATCTCGGCCATTGGGCCCGGACGGTACAAAGCATTCATCGCAATCAAATCAGAAAACTCAGTTGGCTGAAGTTCCCTAAGGTATCTTTTCATACCAGCTGATTCAAACTGAAACACTCCCGTCGTGTCGCCGTCACGGAAAAGCTGTAAGGTCTTTTCGTCGTTATTTGGAATATCATTCAAGATAATTTCTTTATCATAAGCTTTCGATATTATCTTAACTGCATTATTAAGAATCGATAAATTACTTAAACCCAAAAAGTCCATCTTGAGTAGGCCTAACTCTTCAATTGGCCCCATTGGATATTGAGTTGTTATAGCGTCCTTTTGTGACATTTCAAGTGGAGCATATTTAACAATATCATCCGGCGCAATAACCACGCCTGCTGCATGCATACCATGACTACGAATAGTACCCTCTAATCGTATAGCGTAATCAATCACTCGTTTCGAAGTAGGGTTGCTATTGTATTCAGCTTTCAGGTCAGGATCATCAACAATTGATTTAGCAAGCGGTATATGACGGCCCTGTATTGGCGCCGGAATCATCTTTGACACGCGATCAGCCTCGGCATAAGGCACCTCTAGCACTCGCGCCACGTCACGAACAGCCGCCCTTGCCGCCATCGTACCAAATGTCACAATATTAGCCACGCGCCCCGCCCCATACTTATCAGCGCAATATTTAATAACTTCATCGCGCCTTGTATCCTGAATATCTATATCAATATCAGGCATACTAATACGACTAGGGTTCAAAAACCTCTCAAACATTAAGTCATATTCCATAGGATCGATTTCAGTAATACGAAGCGCGTAAGCGACGATTGATCCAGCCGCCGAACCACGTCCTGGGCCAAAAACGATACCCTGATCCTTACCCCAGTTCATAAAATCCTGCACAATCAAAAAGTAACCGTTATATCCCATGGTATCCATAACACCAAGCTCATACTCAGCTTGCTTAATTACTTCTGGACTCAAATGTTTCCTAGCTTCTTCGACGGCCAAAGACTTTGATTCTTCGATCGATACATCACCATATCTCCACGACAAACCACGCCAAACAAGTTTATGTAGATATGATTTATCAGTCTCATCATCGGGAACTGGGAATTTTGGAATCAATATTTTGCCTAGCTCAATCGTCACATTACACATATCAGCAATCCGCTTCGTATTCAAAATAGCCTCTGGATTTGATTTGGACCATCGCTTGATGATTTCTTTTGGATCCGTCACATGGAGCTCAAAATCACTTAAAGACATGCGATTTTTTTCCGATAGATAAGATCCCGTACCAACACATAGTAATATCTCGTGAGCCGGGCGGTCTTCGTGCGTCAAATAGTGACCATCGCTCGTCACTACACAGGGAATGTCCAAATCCTTAGATAGTTTATGCAAATAACCATTTATTTTGACCTGCACATCCCATGCACCCGGACTCTCCTCGTGTCCATGATCCTGCAACTCCAAGTAATACCTGTCACCAAAAACTGATTTATACCAACTAGCTATCTCTTTGGCCGTATCATAATCATCGGCTCGCAGATTTTCGCCAACCTCACCGCTTGCACAACCACTAAGAACGATTAGTCCTTCGTTGTATTTCTCGAGTAACTCATGATCAATCCTCGGTTTATAGTAAAATCCTTCAAGATTTGCTAGAGTACTAAGCTGCATGAGATTTTGATAGCCCTTGTCATTCATGGCTAATAGCGTAATATGATACCTAGCTTTGTCTTTTTGAGGATCGCGATCCGTACGAGATCTAGCGGCGACATAACCCTCCATACCAAGAACTGGCCTAACACCAGCGTTCGTGGCCGATTTATAGAACTCAATCATGCCACTCATCGTACCGTGGTCTGTTATGGCTACAGCCTCCATACCAAACTCTTTAACCTTATCTACCAAATCAGGTATTTTAGATAGTCCATCTAATAGCGAGTGATGTGTATGATTGTGCAAGTGAACAAAATCACTCACTTGAATTGAAGAACTCTTAAAAGTGTCTGTTTTTGTCTCCCTCATCTACCCCTATTATATCACTTAAACTACGTAAAAAAACCAGGATAGGCTATGCTATTTGCCGCGCTCTAACTGAGATTGAGCTTGTTCGGCAGCGTCCCCGATGCCAGGTAGGTCGACAAAAAAACTCAAAATCCATATAGCCAAGGCGACTACTACTGTCGCACCCAAGACACTACCAAATCCAAAAAACAATCCGCGCACAAAGTTCATCTTGTAGACTTTTGCTCGATCTTTGTATAGATCATTAAACATTTCTTCCATCATTGAGCGACGAGCTCCCATGCCCTGGTCGTGTTTGAGCTTCCTAAAAAAAGACTTAAGAGATTTCTTAAAAGCCATCCTACTTTTTAACTTTCTTAGCTGGTTTCTTTTTAGTAGTCGATTTACTGCGAGCTGGCGACTTCTTTGCCGATTTGATACGACGAGCCGCACTATGAATATCGCGACTGGTTCGCCCGGAATTCTTCGAAGATATTAAAAGTCCAATAACCCCTGTTGCAACAACGCCGATAATAGCCCCAACTGTTAGTTTCTTTTTCATTTTTCCTTGTTTCGTTTAAGTTTTTTTGATGCACTTGATACAATTTTTACTAAACCAGATATATCTTTGGCTCGTTTGGCCCCACTAAGCAGGCTTGCCGCTATATCACTCGCGCGACGAGCTGATTCTGCTGCAGAGCGTATTTGCATAGTTAACTTAATCAACATAATAACCAAAACTATCCCTACGATAAGAAAAATAGCGAGTAATACCGACAGGATGATTACAAGTATATACGCACTGTCCATAACAAAATTATATCACACTAGTGCTTTAAGCGGGTTTTCATATAAGCTAGCAGATCCTCACTCATTTCATTGTTTGCTAAACCGAAGTCAATCACGGTCTTGATATACTCAAGCTTGTCGCCCGTATCGTAATATGTACCATTTTGAATAGCGTACGCCAGATATCCAAATCCATCATCTATCATCTGTTGCATAATAGGCTGAATCAAAAACTCACCGGACTTATCATAAGTCTTTTTGGCTTTATTGATATACGAGAAAATCTTGCCCTCCATCAAATAGCTACTCACGGATGCCAATGAAGATGGTGCCTTGTCTTTACCGGGCTTTTCAACAATATGTGACATCTGAATTAGTCCTGGCTCCACTTCTGTGCCCGCCACGACACCGTAACGGTCGTATTCGTCATCATTTACAATTGTCTTGCACGTTAATACAGATTGGTGATACTTATTATAGACATCAATCATTTGCTTGAACCTACTAGGTTTTGAAACGATAAAATCATCAGCAAAAGTATATATAAATGGCTCATCTTCACTAATCAAATGTGCGGCACAGGCGAGTGGCGTAGCATTGCCATATGGTCCTTTTTGACGAACATAAATGAAATTCGCCATATCGGACAACTTATATAATTCGTCAATATAATGCTTCTTCTTGGGGCCACCAGCTCGTAAGTTTTCAAGTAAATCAGCACTAGGCTCGTCAAAATGGTCTTCGATTGAACGCTTATTACTACTACCAACTATAATTATATCTTTAATACCGGCAGACACCAGTTCTTCAACAACGTACTGTATAATCGGCTTATCTATGAGCGGCATCATTTCCTTAGGCATAGCTTTGGTCTGCGGCAAAAATCGCGTCCCAAATCCAGCGGCTGCTATAACTGCTTTTGTCGGTTTTTTCATTATGCTAACCTTTCTCTGATTAACTTTTGTGCTAGTCCAGGATTTGCCTTGCCCTGTGACTTCTTCATAATTTGTCCAACCAAAAATCCTATGGCTTTATCATTGCCGGACTTGATGTCCTCTACTGCTTTTTGACTCGCAGGATCAGCCAGTACTTCATCGACAATAGTCGCAATGGCGCCTTCGTCGCTTACCTGCAAAAGATTACGCTCCGCAGCAATATCAATAGGTGATTTACCAAGTGCATCATCACTAAACAAAGTCAAAAATATTTCTTTGGCGCCAGTAGAACTGACTTTATTTTCGCCAACCATCCGAGACAGTTCCGCTAGTTGATTAGGGCTAACTTCGCCAGAGCCCACTTTCTGAATATTAATATCGTCCCAAGCGATAGAAGCGAACCAGTTAAATACCCTCTTCGTAATATCCACGCCATGAGTATTTTTGATACCGTCTAATACTAGCGCGAGTGATGGATCGTTTAGAATTGTATCGGTCACAGATGCGTCGAGAGCTAAGTCTTGCCAATTGCTGCGATATTCACCTGGTAGTTTAGGAACCTCCGCCTGGATATCAGCTATATCTTCGTCCGTCAGGATAACGGGCGGAATATCAGGATCTGGCATATAACGATAATCCTGAGCGTCTTCTTTACTACGCTGAGAAAAAGTCCGCTGTTTGTCATCGTCCCAACCACGCGTCTCCTGCACTACGCGCTCGCCCTTTTCTAATAGCGCCATTTGCCTCTTGAATTCGTATTCAGCCGCGCGTTCGACACTACGAAACGAATTAAGATTTTTGATTTCAGCGCGTTTACCGAGCTCGGTCGAACCTTTGGGCGCGATTGATATATTGACATCAAAGCGCATGTTGCCGTGATACAAATCACCCCGCGTTACACCTGCATATATCATCAGTTTATGCAGCTCCTCCGCATAAGCTTTAGCTGCCTGTGGCGAGTGCATATCCGGGTCCGACACGATCTCAATCAACGGCGTACCGGCACGGTTCAGATCAACCAAACTATAATCACCGAAATGAGATAGCTTACCGGCATCCATCTCAATATGCGCATGATCTATACCGACCCTGATAGTTGCGCCATCCTCCATCGGCGCATCCACATAACCCCGAAGAATCGTCGGATGATACATCTGTGAAATCTGATAACCAGTCGGCAGGTCAGGATAGAAATAATGCTTGCGATCAAAGCGACTCTCGTGAGCAATATTAGCATTCAAAGCCTTGCCAGCACGAACAGCCAAACGTATAGCTTCATGATTCAAAACTGGCAACATACCGGGTAGACCATAGTCAATCGGATGCACTACACTATTTGGCGATTTATCACGAGCATCATTATCAGCCGGACTAAATAATTTCGTCTCGGTCAAAAGCTGAACGTGACACTCAATACCAATTGTCATTTCATAATCTGTCATATAGCCCCCAAATCCCTAAGCGCTTGCTTGAATCCACTTAGCGCTCTTCGCAATTGATTATAGCTAATACGCACATTTTGCTCATGAGCAACACGATTACGAAGCTTGTGAGCCGACCATACATCATCACGATTAGTAAGCATGCCTCTGGTGTTTTTGAGCCTGTCTCCCATAGTATTACCTATTATCCCCCTGTCTTTCAGGGCCAGATCTAATAATTTATCTGCGTTTAATACGGCCATATGATAGGTAGATTCGTTAGATTTATCAATCGAATTCTCAATCTCTAGCCACTTCACCCGAAACTTCTCGACATCCAGTGATGTTTTTTGCTTGGTAATAGTAATCAAATAAAACAGCACACCGCCAAGGACTAACGCAATAGCAAGCATAATAACTACGCTAGCATTCATCGTTCCATCTCCTTGGCAAGCGCCAATAATTTAGCATCATCGCGCCTCTGACCTATAATCTGCACACCAACAGGCAAGCCTTCGCCCGTATCACCCGCTGACACACTAATAGCAGGTAGCCCCGCAAGGCTTGGGCCAACAGTCATAACATCTGAAAGATACATCTTGATTGGATCATGTGTATTGGCCCCTAATTTAAATGCCGGAGTCGGAGATACAGGCCCTATAAGTACTGAATATTCCTCGAAAAGCTTGTTAAATTCATTAATTAGTAATGTTCTAGCTTTTTGTGCTTTCAGATAATACGCATCAAAAAACCCACTGGACAAAACATAACTGCCTATCATAATTCGGCGCTTATTCTCAGCCTCAAAACCAGCATCACGAGATTTACCGTAAAGTTCCGATAGTGACTGTACCTGCGCCCTGACGCCATAACGCACGCCATCATAACGAGCCAAGTTACTGCTAATTTCGGCTGGCACCACTATGTAATATATAGCCAGGGCGTATTTAATCATTGGCAAATCTACTTCTTCAACCCTATAACCAGCATTCCTGAGGCGTTCGGCGTAATTCATAACAACTGATTTAACGTCTTGATCAACGCCTTCGGTCATAAATTGTTTGATAATACCGATTTTAGTATTTTCTGGACTAGGAGCAGCAGAAACTTCGAAAAAATCAGGTAGACTGGTCATATCTTTATCGTCACGCCCAGACATTATTTCCATCACGAGTTCAGCGTCTGCTACATCGGTTGCAAAGCACCCAATAGTATCGGTACTACTAGCCATTGCCACCACACCAAATCTACTTACAGTGCCATAGGTAGGCTTTACACCCACTACGCCATTAAAACTAGCTGGCTGGCGAATTGATCCGCCCGTATCGGTGCCCAAAGCAAACGGAACAATACCTAGTGCTGTCACAACAGCCGAACCCCCCGATGAACCACCGGCAACCCTAGTTTTGTCTACGCTATTTAAAGTAGGTCCAAAAGCTGAATTTTCAGTACTTCCACCATGAGCAAAAGCATCAAGATTCGCCTTACCGATACAAATAGCACCTTCGGCTTCGAGCTTTTCGATAGCCGTAGCCTGCATAGGCGCCACAAAATTTTCTAGAAAATGACTCGCCGCCGTAGTCGTACTACCCAAAGTCAAAAAATTATCCTTGGCTATAAATGGCACGCCAGCTAATCGACCCGTAATCTTGCCCGTATCGACCAATTCAGCACGTTCAAGCGCTCTTTCTTCCATCACCGACAATATGGCATTAAATTCAGAATTATCAGCAATCGCTTTTAGAGCAGCATTGACATTTTGAACTGCTGAATTACCTAAGTAATCTGCAATTTTCATAGTACTTTAGGCACCTTTACTTGATTATCCTGAACCTCAGGGGCAAGTGATAAAAGCGCATCCCTACTGACAC
>CAZJFK010000003.1:28382-57526 GCA_964545515.1 uncultured Candidatus Saccharibacteria bacterium
GCATCTCTGTCCACTTCCGAATCAATCTTCGTATCGGCACGCCATACATTAGACAAATCTGTCACCTGATAAGTAGGTTCAACATTATCAGTATCTAAATCTGAAAGTTCACTAATATACGCCAAAATAGCTTCAAGATCTTGTCGCAACGAGGTAGATTCTTCATCTGTAAGTTGTAGATTAGATAGATCCGCAAGATGTGCGATATCATCACTAGAAATTGTTGTGGCCATATACATAGATTATACACCAATCCACGCCACCATACACCCCCGTCAGCACATCTGATATAATAGGCGTTAGTGTTATGAAATTGTCAAAACGCCTAAATTATCTACGTAAACGATATCGTATAGTTGAGCTATCCTGGGAATTTCTAAAACTTCAATTGGCTGGAAATATACCATTTTGGGGCACATATTTAATCAACTGGGGCCTAGACAAAGGCCTAAATGTCGATAAATTTAATTCACTCCTCGTCGCTACGGTGCTAGCAAACGCCGTGTTTTTTGTCGTCGATGACAAACTGGTTTTTACCTCTAATCGCAAACACAAGAAAACATCCCGCGAAGTATTCAGGTTTGTGATTTTTATGAGCTTTAGCGCACTTTTGACTTTCAATATAACCTGGTTCTTGTTCAAAACCTTTGGTATTTCGCTGTATATCGGGCAATTCCTATCGGCGGCACTATCAATCCTATGGACATTTATAGGATTAAGATTCTGGGTCTTCGCAGCACCACGCAAATAATATCTACTACCTATTTAAAGAATGGATCTTCTACTGGCCCAGAGGGGCTAGACTCAGCCGGTGGTACACTTGGTGGTACTGGATTAACTGGCATAGCAGGCTGAGGCGGCAACGATGGTTGCTGAGGCTGACTACTAGGAGGTACTGACGGCAAGGCAGGAGTGGCAGGCGTCATGGGTGATGGCTGCTGAGTGACAGGACTATTATTAAACTGTGGCGATCCATAAGCCGGACTCATGACATTTGTCTGACCAGAAACAGCAACCCCCTGACCCTGATTTGGCACAGGCACTCCATAGTGGCCCGTATTAAGATGGTCTATCCTCTTTTTCTGAATGATAAATATAACGAACAAAACTATAGTCACCACCACAGATATAGCTAGTACCCACATCATCAAGGTTTTCAATGTGTTCATGAGAGATGTATCGTATTTAGAACCAATCAAAGACTGAGACAATTTCGATACGTCTGACGACCATTGATTATAGCCATATAGTGATCCAGCTGTCGAAAAAGCCTTTGTCGCAGGTGAATAATTAGCCCTGAAAAATTCATCAACTCCCTTTATCCAATTGCTTGCCGATAAACTACTGTCTACAAGTGTTTTGTTTTTATCAGACAATAGATTAATTAAATCTGTAATTGGACGAATAGTTCCACCCGCAAAACACTGTTGATCTGGGCAATACGAAAATCCGTACAAAGCAAAACCTAGTAGATTACCTGAGCTATCGACAACTGGCGAACCGTCATTTCCAGGTAATACTGGCGTAGTGGTGGCTATAAACTTGTGCCCATCTTGATCAAACACCTGACTAATAGTGCTAGTTGTTACTATTGGTAAATTGTGATTATTATCAATAGCCAAAGACCCGTCAGAAAAACCAGGATAACCAATAGTGCTTATAGTGTCGCCAGACTTCACATTAATAGTAGGAGCTAATTTCATAGGTGGATAGCTGCCATTAATCTTCAGAAGCCCCACGTCTGCCTTGGTAGATTCATCGGTAAAATCAAATTTCATAGCCTTCGTAGCATCGTAATCAGATGCCACGTAATCTGCACTTAATACGCTGTCAGAATAAGCAAAAGTAGGCTTGGTATCTGTCTTGTTGATAACAATAGGCTTACCAGAAGGCTGCACCGCATAGCTATAGTTCTCATTCTGAGCCACAATTTGATCATCTGGTATAAGTGAAGCGAGATTTTCTATTTTTGCCAACGCATCTTGATTACCGACATCAGACTGCGTCATCAAGAAATCTTCATCAGACTGACCTATCAACCTAGCTGACACTAGAAAATCTAAAATACGTTGTAGCCTATCTAGCATCTGCTCATGGGTTGGCGCGAAATTAATATATCCTGTCACCAAGGCTTTTTTGTCGGATCTAATCGCATGCCCAGTAGTGGCTACATAGCCATCACTTGATACAATTGCACCGTTAGATAGCGATCCAGTACAAGCATTGGTCAATGTCGCAGCGGTTTCGCCGCTTAAAAACTTTAGTGTTAAGTTAGCGCAATAAATCATACCTATACGCACTACGCTTGGCTGGGCTTTGGCTATCGCCCGTAAATTCGCAGCATTATTATAGTAATCAGGCGTTACGGTAATAAGAGGTGATTGCCCACCAGTACTCGATTCAACTTCTATACCATCAGAGTTGCTACTCGCCGCATCACTAGTACCAGTTGAAGTGTCGCTATTTGCGTCATCGCTACTAACTGACGTGTCACTAGATGAAGCTTGCGCCAATATAACAAGTGGTCGAACACCAGTCCTGAGGCTCTTGGCTAATAGAGTATCAGCATTGCCTACCTGTGGCTGCTGAAATGTAATAGAATTAAAGATGTTTTCAACTAAACTAGCTGAGCTAACTGAATTAGGCCTAACATTACTAACACAGATAGTGTAGGGCTGCGTGCCCTGAATGGTGTAGTAGCAATCGTCATAACTCACGTTAGTTACTCTATAATTAGTATTAGTGTAGTTATACCTAACTTTTTGATAGTCCACGCCACCATGAGTCTCGCTCACTGCCTTGGTGATGTCGAGCTTGGCAAAAGTGTTATCATCAGCCTTTTTGGCAGCCTGGCGCTTATCTTCATCTAGCTGAATAAACAAGCTCAGATCCGAAAGATTTCTATTTTCTGGAACTTGTTTGGCTTTTGCCAAATCGGCCGCACTAAACGTAGCAAACACCTCAAGCTCAGGTGGCTCAGGCTGCAGGGCACGACTAGAATCAACACTCTCGATAGGCGAAACTCTAACGTAGTTATATGCCCTCAAAACCCTTAGTTCGTTATTCTCGTAATGCTCGCCAGTCGCAAGAGCGGAACTTTCATCCGTACCGGCATTTTTATCGCCAACCTCAGCATAACTTTCATATACGTGATTATCGTAATTAAACGTAAATCCGAGAGTAGACTGTACGTTGACTCGTTTCAAAGTTTGATCGGGTGGTTGCAGTATATCAGCAAGTTTCTGCCTGGCAGATTGATCTTGGGCCGAGGTGTGCGGCACAACAAAAAATAATCCACCCCCTACTAAAATAGCTAGTATAGACGTTCCGATAGCAGCCCACTTGGCTATTCTGCCTAGTGGCGTCTCACGCTTGTATACTTGCTGTTCTATAGTTTTGGATTCTTGTGCAATATACGGATTGGATGCTGAGTCCTGCATATACACTCTTATTTTAGCATAAGAGGTATATTATTTATACTAGTTACTTTAAATTTTTTGCCGTATTTCGGCAATCAAATCACGAAGCTCCGCTGCCTTTTCGAATTCCAAATTAGCGCTAGCAAGCTCCATCTGACCGGTAAGATCTTTAATCAGGCTTTTGTACTCATCTTTTGGAATCTTTCTAAGATCCAGTTTTGGCTTCTTATCGGATTCTTTAACCGGTATTATCGCCCTGAGACCCTCCCCGATTTCCTTATCGATTGAGTGAGGCGTAATATTATGCTCGGTATTATATTTCTCTTGAATATCACGACGTCTTGCGGTCTCATTGATAGCTCGACGCATCGAATCTGTAACGGTATCTGCATATAAATATACGGTTCCTTGCTCATGACGAGCCGCTCGTCCAATTGTCTGAATCAATGCGCTCTCACTCCGCAAAAAACCTTCCTTGTCAGCATCCATGATGGCAACCATGCTTACTTCTGGCAAATCCAGCCCTTCGCGTAAAAGGTTAATACCTACAAGCACGTCATATACGCCAGCCCGTAGATCGCGCAAAATATCTCCACGCTCCAAAGTATCGACATCACTATGTATATACGCAGTCTTGATATTCATATCTATCAAATACTGGCTCAGGTCCTCGGCCATACGTTTCGTCAGAGTCGTCACGAGCACACGCTGACCGTTTTCAATCCTGGCCCTAATCCTATCTATCAAATCGTCTATCTGACCCTTCGTCGGGATTATTTCAATCTTTGGATCAAGTAGTCCAGTCGGTCTGATGATCTGCTGGGCAGGAGCTGGACTACGCTCCAATTCATACTGGCCGGGGGTTGCAGATACGTATACAGCCTGATTTATATGGCCATCGAACTCATCAAACCTCAGCGGCCTATTGTCCAAAGCACTCGGCAAACGAAAGCCATAGTCAACCAAGACTTCCTTGCGTGAACGATCGCCGTTATACATACCTCTGACCTGGGGAAGTGTCTGATGACTCTCGTCGACAAGCAGCAAGAAATCGTCCGGGAAATAATCCAAAAGCGTGGCAGGCTGCTCGCCTGGCTCGCGATCAGTTAGGTAGCGGCTATAATTTTCGATACCTTTTACAAAACCGGTCTGTTCAAGCATCTCTAAATCGTATTTTGTTCGCTGAGATAGACGCTGAGCTTCGAGTAATTTGTCATTTGCTTCGAACCAAGCCAAGCGTTTTTCATACTCGCTGCTAATTTTTTCGATAGCCTTTGCCATTTTTTCCTTCGGCGTAACATAGTGACTCGATGGAAAGATTTTGACCTCATGAGGCTCTCCTAGTATCTCACCCGTTAATGGATCAATCCTGGTTATACGATCAACTTCGTCCCCAAAAAATTCAATCCTATAAGCTACATCACTGCCGGCCGGAAATACATCTGCCACATCACCTTTAACCCTAAAAGTGCCACGATGAAAATCTATGTCATTTCGCTGATACTGAATATCTGTCAGCTGACGTATAAATTTGTCTTCGCGGCGTTTTTCACCGACTTTGACATGAATTGACATATCCGTGTAGTTGTCCGGACTACCGATACCGTAAATACAGCTGACACTGGCAACTATAATCGTATCGCGACGCGTCAAAAGAGCAGTTGTCGCAGCATGTCTGAGCCTATCAATTTCGTCATTAATCTTGCTGTCTTTTTCAATATAAGTATCACTAGATGCAATATAAGCCTCGGGCTGATAGTAATCGAAATAACTAACAAAATAATGTACTTCATTGTCTGAGAAAAAGGACTTGAATTCACTATATAACTGAGCGGCTAGCGTCTTATTGTGAGCTATCACAAGCGTTGGCTTCTGTTGATTCTGAATTATATTCGCCATCGTAAAAGTTTTGCCGCTACCCGTCACACCAAGCAGTGTCTGCTCGCGCACTCCGCTATTCAGGCCATTGACCAAACTAGCAATAGCTGCTGGCTGATCACCAGTAGGGCTATATTTGGAATTCAAAACAAACGGCTGCTCCATAACCCATCTATTATACACCTTAGAAGCAAGCTTATGTAGACTACCTATTGCTCGGCAGTATTACGGCGGCGCTCTTCTAGGGTGTCCGCCCTAATATTCATCTCCTTGTATGCCTCTTCGTCACTAAATGCCGTAATCCTATCGACAACCTCGTCGATATCATCTGTGATTGTATATAAATCCATGTCATCAACATCAATAGTACGGAATCTATCAAGCAGCGTCTCTCGTATGTATTTATCCATAGGATTCCAAAAATCTGACCCCACTAAAACAATCGGTACCTTTGGTATCTTGCCTGTTTGAGCTAAGGTAACTATTTCAAATAATTCATCAAGTGTACCGAAACCGCCACCAACAAACACAAAGCCACTTGCGTCCAAAGTCATACAAACTTTACGCGCAAAGAAGTGTTCAAACTCATGTCCGTCTGTAATATATGGATTCTCTACTTGTTCGTGTGGCAAATTAATATTAAATCCAATTGAAGCTCCGCCAGCGTCCATCGCGCCGTGATTTGCCGCCTCCATAGCACCACCGCCGCCGCCAGTCACCACTGCAAATCCGTGGCCAGCCAGAGCTTTACCGACTTCGTAAGCCTGTATACATACCGGATGATCCTGCGCTAAACGAGCTGTACCAAAAACCGTAATCGTGTGTGAGTGTTGACTCAAAATCTTGATAGCAACATCAAATTCCTCGACCACTGAGATAAGTCGTCCTTCGGCGGCATCAATAAGTCTTTGCCTAAAAAATAGGTGTGTTTTATCATTCCTACCCTTCAAGCTAGGAAGATTAATTGGTTCACGTGCCATTTCTACTCCTTTACATCACTCAGATGGTAGTATTCGGGCGCTTTCTGCAAGTATCCTTTAATCTCATCAAGTGTTAATAATCCTTCTTGGGCACCTATGTGCTGTACAACATTCATACTATTGATTGGTGCCCAAGTCAAGGCTGTATCCATAGATTCACCCATTGCCAGAGCCGCGACTATGGTCGACGAGAATGCATCACCGGCACCGGTACGATCAAGTGGTGGCTGAGGATCAGGGTAATTAGGTATTGTGACTAACTTCCAGTCGTATGACGCATACGACCCGTCTGGCCCGTCTGTAATAACCACTATTTTAGGGCCGAGATCATGTAATCCATTGGCAAGCTTCTGGACCGAATCATGGGGCAAACCAGTGACATCCATGGCCTCTTCACGGTTCATGACTACTATATGAGTCCGAGCATAAATACCTCGAAGTTTTTCAACACCCCATTTAAAATGATACGTTCCAGGATTAAAAGCTAATTTAACTCGCGGATGAGCCGATAGATACTCCAGTAGTTTCTCGTGTAGACCCCAGGAATTCTCGCCCGTATATGATAGATAAATCCAATCCGGTTCCTCTGCGGGATCTTTCCAATCATAATTATAATTTTCGCTCTTGACCAACATCGTACGATCAGCACCGTATCGAAGAACATACCAATAGCTAGATTTTTTACCCTGCTCAGTAATCATCATATCAGTCGATACATTTTCTGAACGAAGATGCTCCAAAGAATCAGCTCCTGGCTGATCATCACCAAGCCATGCTAGCAAGCTAGCATTTACGCCCAATCTAGCATGAGAGATTGCCGTATTCGGCGATGGACCGACCGACTGTACGATATCAACATGATCATATGATGGCTTAGAACCATAGGGCAAGCTCAACCATTTAGATCCATCTGGATCTTCATGTACCTTAGCCGAATCAGTACTGAGTTGTATAAAAGCATCTGTGAATATGTCTCCAATAGACAATACTTTTGGCGCTGAATTATTAACGCGATGCTCCTGTTCCGTGTCCGACATTAGTCCAATCTCCTTTGCTATGTTCTTTACTATTTCATTACTTGATCTGTCGTGGTCTGCGTATCTTTTGACTATCTCTGCCCGCAGCCTACGCTGGGCTGCGCTAACTACCCGAAATTCAAAACGCAATTGGTGATGATAGTTATCTACTACATCATGTATATTAAAAGACACTAGTTCGCCTTCAATCAGCAAAATAGTGTAATCCGTGTCTTTGAGGATTTCTTCTACTTGGTCTGTCTTGGCTAGATTTGACAGTGCCCGATATGCCTCAAGCGGAGTTGTATAAGACGGATCAAGCCCCAAATCTCTGAGCACCTTGTATCCGTGCCTATATATGTCACCTATTAGCCTAGTATCTACGCCATCATTGCCAACCGCCCGCTCGAGAGCAGACATATTAGCCTTAAACAGCGGGTGATCGTTGCCAAGTAGTTGTTTTAGTTTATGCCCCATTAAGTAATAGTATACCGCTTATGTTATTTCCAATAAAGAGTGAGTTTGGATTTATTGCAATGGTTTTTCAGTCAAAGGCATGCTGTGTAATTTAACGCCTTTTTGGAGTATGCCAGTTTTGGCACCTATATAACGAACAACAGATGTAGAATTAGCACTAGCAAACACAATGCTATCTTTCAGACCAACACCTTGTGCCCATTGACTCAGGAATCCCGATCCAAACGCATCACCAGCACCAGTACGGTCAATTACCTTGACATCCTGGTACATACCGGCGCGAATTATAGTCTTGCCATCAGACGCGCATACACCATTAGGACCATCACTGACAATTACGACTGGTACGTAATGCAGTCCGTGCATGACAAGTTCTTCCATCGACTTGCCATCAACGAGCAGAGCCATTTCATCTTTGTTGACTGATAGTATATCGATATCTTCGAGTAATGTTCGTAATTTATCTGGCTGAGACAGCTCACCCTTGCCTGGATTAAACATAATCCGCATGTTATTTTGCTTTGCCTGCTTGAATAATTTATTAAGGGCCGTAAAACTACCCGACAAAGATGAAAAATAAACCCAGTCGGCATCTAGACCCGTGAAATCAAAATTATCAGCGTTGTAATGAGTCGACGCACCACGATAAGTCAAAATAGTCCTCTCGCCGCTTGGAGCAAGCAGTAGAACTGAGTAACCCGTACTATACTTGTCGCTATAACTCACGCCACGAGTGTCAACACCTTCTTGATCCAAATCAGCCAAAACTGCCTGTCCAGCTGGATCGTGCCCGATAGTACCCATAAAAAGCGCATGAATACCCTGCCGGGCAAACGTTACCGAAGCGTTCGTTGCACCACCACCCGTGCTAAATGTTATTTTATTGACGTCAGCCTTGGCGCCAAGCTCTAGTTTCATGAACTGCTCTTTGGTAGAGCGCTCACTGACTGGCTCGAACTCATCGCTATGACTCAGGAAAACATCCTGCACGGCAGCGCCAACTGAAATAATCTTTATGTTAGAGGGTTTTACCATATCTTTAAGTATACACTACTTATGCTTATATTCTAGCAGTGCCTCTATACTAAGCTACTGCTCGACCCGCTGAACCAAAAGCTTGAATTTTGTCTTCAACAACAGCCTGAACAGCATCGTATACAGCCGGCATAAGCTTCACGACAGCATATTCGTCAGGATTCTCGGCAAGTACTTTTTCGAGAGTACGACGATAAGCAAATCGCATATCACTATTGATATTGATCTTGCTCACGCCGATTTTTGCTGCGTCTTCGAAATAGTGTAATGGCGTACCCGACCCACCGTGCAAACTAATTTGGCAACCGATAGCATCGCGAATTTCTTGTAATAGATCTAGATCTAGCTTTTTGGGTACAGGATATTTACCGTGCAGATTACCGACGGCTGCCGCGAACGTATCAATGCCAGTCGTCTCACAAAAATACTGCGCATCTTTGGGTGTCGAAAACGTCCGCTTGATAGCGTCATAATCTATCTTCTCGGTGTGTAGATTGGATGAACCTCCAAAATAATGCGGCTCACTCTCGACCAACGCACCGGTAAATTTTGCATATTCCACGACTTCCTTGGTTTTGCTGATAATCTCTTCTAAGGTTGCATCGTGATTCTGCTGAGAAATATCAATATGAATAAATTCAAAGCCGGCATCGATAGCTCGCTTACAATCATCGACCGACGGACTATGATCAAGATTCAGGTACATTTCAATACCATACTCGTCTTTGTAATTATCTACCATATCGCGGATGTTCTCGAGCCCGAGGGCCTTTACTTCGCCGTCACTAACCTCTACTAAAACTGGTGACTTCAATTTCTGAGCAGCACGCGCTACGGCAATTAACGTCTCTTGATTATCGATATTAAATGCACCAACAGCAAAATGTTGCCGCCTAGTGCGCTGATATAAATGCCGCGCTCGCATCGTGTTTGCCCTAATGTGTGGTATTGTTAAACTCATATTCCCTCCCTATCTATGATATTGTGGCATTTTATTAATAAATTCCTTGATTTCATGTACCATCTTACTGCCAGTCAGACCGAAATGCTCGAGCAGCGCATCTGGATCACCAGATTCACCAAACCGATCTTTCATACCTATCCTGTGAATTGGCATTGGCAAATTCTCACTCAGCAGCTCGCTGATAGCCCCGCCAAAACCAGCCGCAGCCTGACCTTCCTCGGCAGTGACAACTCGACCCGTCCGCTTAGCACTAGCTAGAATTGTATCAGCATCAAGAGGCTTAACAGTCGGCACATGCACTACTTCGGCTTCAATACCATGTCTTGATAATTCATCAGCAGCCACGAGCAACTGATAGGTCATACTGCCCGTGCCCATTAGTGAGACATCTTTGCCATCGCGCAGAACATATGCCTTACCTATCTCGAACGGTGAATCGGGTGTACTAAAAATAGGTGTTTTTTCCCTGGCTAGGCGAAGATAGGTAGGTTTGCCATTTACGGCAGCGGCCAGGGTAGCTTTCTCAGCCTCGACACTATCGCCAGGCGCAATCACTACCATATTGGGCAGCACTCTCATTAATGCCAAATCTTCGAGCATCTGGTGTGTAGCTCCATCAGGGCCAACACTAACCCCGGCATGACTACCAACAACTTTCACGGGCTGATCATTCAAACAAATAGTCGTCCTAATTTGCTCCCAGTTACGCCCCGGGCTAAACGCCGCATAGCTAGATGTAAACGGAATTTTACCAGCCCGAGCCATGCCACTTGCTACTGTCACTAGATTTTGCTCAGCAACTCCTATTTCGACAAAACGCTCTGGAAAAGCTTCTTTGAATTTACTCATCTGAGTACTCTCGGTCAAATCTGCGCATAGAGCCACAACAGTGTCGTCTTTCTCGCCAGCGGCTTTTAGCCCGCGTCCAAAACCAGCTCGAATCGGCTCCCTAGCGATATCATCACTAAATAAATTATCTACTAGCTGATAGTGTCTCATTCGTGTTCCCCCCTAATCTTGCCACCGAGCGTACGTAATTTGTGCAGCGCTTCCTTGGCCTGCTCGCTATTTGGCGGCGCACCGTGCCACTTGTAATCGTACTCCATAAAATCAACACCTTTTCCTGGAATGGTATGAGATATGATAACACTCGGCATAGTAGTGATGGCCCGAGCCATACTAGCCGCATCAATAATACTCTCGACATTATGACCATCAATCTCCTGAACGTGCCAGCCAAATGACTCCCACTTATTGTGTAAATCTTCTAATGGCATGACGTCATCGGTCGTCCCATCAATCTGAATATTATTACGGTCAACGAAAACTATCATCTGGCTAAGTTTATTTTTGCCAGCGAACATAGCAGCTTCCCATATATTACCTTCGTCAAGCTCACCGTCTCCGGTGACAACATAGACAAACCTATGCGGGTTTTTGTCGATATATTGCAAAGTATAAGCATAGCCCGCACCCTGGGACAATCCGCATCCAAGCGGACCACTGGTGTTTTCGAGACCTGGCAATTTAGTGCGCTCAGGGTGACCCTGTAATCGGCTGCCGAGTTTACGTAGAGTCATCAACTCATCTTTCGGAAAATACCCAGCCTCGGCCATTGCGGCATACTGAACAGGTACACAATGTCCGTTACTCAGGAAAAACACGTCCCTATCTTCCCAATCGGGGTTTTTGGGATCTATATTCATGATATTAAAATACAGGGATGCGAATATCTCGGCGAGGCCGAGTGGACCAGCACTATGACCACTACCGGCTTCTTCTAGCATGCGTATAATATCTTCGCGCAGCTCATAAGCCTTTTGTCTAATTTCGCCCACTGTCAGGCTTTCAATACGTCCCACCTACATCACTCCTTGTCTATTAATTTCTTGTAGCAAATCATTGTATGCTTTTTCGGCATCATCGGCTTTTTGCAAAGCGCCACCAACATTCAAAACCGCCACATCGCCACGCACCAAACTAAATATATTATCGATATTAATACCACCGTCCCATCCAATTTCTACGGCATTGTTGATATTCTTGATTAGACGAATTTTTTCTAGTTGCAGCAAACTAGCCGTACCCCCGTATTTACCCAGGTCTCCACTAAATATCATCACGTGATCAGCGGCAGATATCAGATTGGATACATCAGCTGGAACTGTCGACTTCTGCAATGACACACCTGCCTTTACGCCTGTCGATTTAATCTGCTGAATAACAGTAGCTAAATCACCAGTAGCTTCGGCATGAACAATAATCATGTTTGGTCGAAGGCTCGTTAAGTACTGGATATAAAGCGACGGATCGTTTGCCATCACATGGATATCTATCTTCCACTCCTGTGGCCACCATATTTGAGACACCTCGATAGTACGCGAAGGCGCCAGGGTGCCATCACTAAAATCAACGTGAACACGCTTCGCAAAAGTGTGTATTCTCTGCAAGCTCGCCTTGTAATCATCTGGCGTACTAGCAAGAACAGTAGGGACAATCTCGGCCATTACGCTAATTGATCCAATTCTGCGTTCCGACGCCTAAATCTAGTAGCATTAGCAAACGGAGTATTAAGCCAAGTGTCTAGTATGTCATGCCATACCGTATCGTTTTCTCTCAGTAGTACGCGAGCAGGAAGACAAAGTACATTGCAATCATTGTCATTACGCGTCATACGAGCTTCCTCGGAATCCCATATAACACTAGCTCTAATACCCTTGAATCTATTAGCCGCCATAGCCATACCCTGCCCGCCACCGCATATCAAAATAGCTTTGGCATCATCGCTATCATCTCCGATAACTTTTAGGGCGGCCATTTGTGCAAACTGCGGAAAATCGTCGTCGGTGTCAAGATATTTAGCCCCGACATCTTCGACCTCAATATCACGTTTAGCCAGATATGCAAAAACTCGATCTTTCAAATCAAACCCAGCATGGTCCGAGCCTAGATATATCTTCATAAAATAAGTATAAGCGAAATACCGACAAGATGCAAAGTATATTTTGCTATCATTACAGATTAGGCTAACTTGACTTATTTTATATAGTGTGTTATGATATACCAGATACACTTATGCTTACTCTGGTTCGACAAAAGTGTGTAGTACACCTCAGAAAGGTTATCGCATGAAAACTGCCACCATCATAAGCTCCCTGCTTGGGGCCGTCGTCTATATGATCGGGTTTGCAATCACGGACTTCACAGTGGGGGCCGTACTAAGCCTGTTGTTGCCATGTGTCGCCTGCCTCGTCGTAGCCCTCACAGCAAGGAACGACGACAAAAAGGCGGTTCTATGGATATCAGGCGTAGCGACGATACTGCTAGCCCTGAATCTAGGCATAGGGCTCGCAAGCGGGGCGACAACCGTCGGTGTTTTCGTAATCGCCGTGGTACTGCAGCTCTGGGCCCCAATCGGGGTTATATACGGGGCTAGTCCCGACCGACAATAACTAACTGAGGTAAAGGCCAGGAGATATCCTGGCCTTTACTAATTCGTGGACTACATTGCTATTTCAGCGATTTGCCAACGTCGGCCACAAGTTCGACCAAGCGGTTACTATAACCCCATTCGTTGTCGTACCAAACGCAAATTTTAATCAAATTACCACCCACGACCTTGGTTAATAGTAAATCAACCGTGCCCGAGTGGCTGTCACCTTTGTAATCGCTACTTACGAGAGGCTCTTCACTAACGGCCAAGATACCCTGATAAAAATCATCCTTGGCGGCTCGGCGAAACGCGTCATTAATTTCCTCAACAGTCACGTCTCGACTAAGTAATGCCGTAACGTCGCTTATCGATACGACAGGCGTGGGAACGCGGATAGATAATCCATCAAATTTACCCTCAAGGTGTGGCAAAGTCTTAGTAACGGCAATTGCGGCACCGGTAGTTGTCGGAACGATATTTTCCGCACCACTACGACCCTCACGCAAATCCTTTGCAGGAGCGTCTTGGATCACCTGACTTGCCGTATAGCTGTGAACAGTAGTCAGTAGCGACTTCTCGACGCCAAACTCACTATCTAGAATCGCCATCACAGCACCCAAACTATTAGTAGTACAGCTAGCGTTACTTATTACATCTGTAACACCCTTAATTTTGTCGTCATTAGCACCAAGCACAATAGTATCAACATCCTCATCTTTGGTAGGTGCACTAATAACAACTTTTTTGGCGCCACCACCGGTAATATGCTTTTCAGCGTCTTCTTTCTTAGTGAAGCGACCAGTTGATTCAACAACAAGCTCAACCCCCAAATCACCCCATGGCAAATTTGCAGGTTCACGCTCAGCCAAGACCTTAATAGATTTACCGTCAACGATGATATTACTCTCGTCAAAGTCAACATCATGACCATAAGTACCGTAGTTTGTGTCATGTTTCAACAAGTAAGCCAAGGTCTTTGTATCAGTGAGGTCATTGATCGCAACAACTTCTAAATCGCTACGTTCAAAAGCTATCTTAAATGCGTTACGGCCAATTCGACCGAATCCATTAATACCAACTTTTGTTACTGCCATATATTTAATTTTCCTTTTTATTTTAGTGTTAATACCTTCGCTATATATTGTATAACTACATAGAGCCAAAGCACAAGTACTATGCAGCTCATGACAGCTAATTAAAATAACAAGAGGCTCATTCTTGCTATAATAAATATATGAACAAGAGTAAGGTACTTAACCTCGCCGAGCAGCTATACGACGCAGATCAAGTAGTTGATTTGGATCACGCCATCGACTTTGCAACAGATAAACACTCTGACCAAACTCGACTCAGCGGCGAGCCGTATATTACCCACCCATTATCAGTAGCCTATACC
The DNA here is from genome assembly GCA_964545515.1 of uncultured Candidatus Saccharibacteria bacterium. GTDB lineage: Bacteria > Patescibacteriota > Saccharimonadia > Saccharimonadales > Saccharimonadaceae > UBA2112. Next base: position 42,981 of record CAZJFK010000003.1, read on the forward strand.
CTGATTGAATGGGGCATGGACATCGATAGTGTAGTAGCCGGTGTTTTGCATGATACCGTCGAGGATACAGACACAAAACTCGATGAAATAGAAAATCTATTTGGACGGGACGTATCGTTTCTAGTAGACGGCGTGACTAAAATAAGCCAGGCCAGGGCGGGCATGCGTGACCTAGGCAGCTATTTACCGCAAACCAAAGATAATTTATCAAAGCTCCTAATCGCCGTCAGCCAAGACGTTCGTGTCATCATCATCAAACTCGCCGACAGACTGCATAATCTCGAAACCCTCGAGTATATGCCTGCTGCCAAACAACAAAAAATAGCCCGTGAATCTCTCGATGTTTTTGCACCGATGGCCGACCGTATTGGTATGGGACGTGTTCGCATGGATATTGAAAATATAGCGTTTAGATATTTAAAGCCCAAAGAATACGAAAAACTAGAAAACATCATCAAAAAACGACTTGGCAAAAGCACTCGTAAATTAGGCGCCGTCAGAAACGAAGTCGAGAAAGAACTACAATCACAAAATATCAAATTCGAAGTAAACGGTCGCGTCAAAAGTGTATATAGTCTATACCGCAAGCTCAAAAAGGTCGGCGGTAATATTGATGACATATACGACCTCATGGCTCTGCGAGTAATCGTCTCGGACAAAGAGTCCTGCTATCGAGTTCTCGGTATTTTACACGGTATGTACCAACCAATGCTCGCTCGTATCAAAGATTATATCGCCGTACCCAAGCCAAATGGCTACCAGAGCCTGCACACGACAGTTATAACCCCCAATAAGCAGATCGTTGAATTCCAGATTCGCACCGAAGAAATGCATGAATACGCCGAACGAGGACTAGCGGCTAGCTTCCATTATCATGAGCAAAAAGACAGCAAGAGTTACGCCAAAAAGCGTGCCGTTCACCTACCGACAGAATTACAATGGATTACTCAAATGCAAGAAGTTGCCGCCAGACTACAGAATGGTGATGATATCAGTTATGATCAGCTAAACATCGATCTTTTTAGTGATCGTATATTTGTCTATTCACCCAAAGGTGATATTTACAATCTACCCGAGGGTGCTTTACCACTTGATTTTGCGTACATGGTACATTCTGATATTGGATCACATACGTCTGGATTTAAAGTAAACGGCAATATTCACGCCTTCGACAAGCCCTTGCAAAACGGTGATGTAGTAGAAGTTATCACACGTAAATTACCTCAGGCAAAAGCTACCTGGATCGATCTCGTAACCACTACTCACGCTAGAACAAAACTGAAGATGAATCTACGGCGCATGGGTATAATTCAGGCCGTCAGCGGGGCAGCAGCAATTATTCGCGAAAAAGCCACACGCCGCAAAAAATAAACTATAACGTATCGAGTAATTTGTGCTCTTGGATGTATTTTAGTGCCACAGTAAAGTGCGGTCGTAATTCATATTTATCAAGTACTGTATCAAAATCTGACCACTCGTAGCTTTTATGTTCCCAGCTGACAGTCACATCCGGAGTATAATCCAATTTCACAATATAACGTAGATGCGTATACGATTCTTGCTTGGGTTCGTAATAGCCGGTCATTGCATAGGCAAGAGTCAAATCACCAGGCTGAAGTTCGATACCAGTTTCTTCGCGTAGTTCACGCAAAGCTCCCTGACGCGCCGACTCCCCATCATCAACCAGCCCACCGGGGAAATCCATAGTATGAGAACGCTCTGGTTGCTGAGTATGAATACCAATCTTGAGTAGCAGTAGCTGACGTTTATCGTTAACAAGGAAAATCTTACTCGTTGTAACGATTTTTGTCATTTATTTATTGTTCCAGCGATCAATCGCGTCATGAATAACTTGCTTGGCCGATTCTGCATCTTCCCAGCCCTTTACGATTGTCGTACCAGGCTTTTTTAAATCCTTGTAGTGACTAAAATGATGATCGAGCTGTTTAATCAACTGCGCCACATCATCCAGACTCTGAATGCGATTACCAGTGTTTCGATCATCAACCGGCACGACCACAACTTTGTCATCAACTTCGCCGCCATCTTCGAATTTCATTACACCAATAACCCTGGCTTCCAAAAATATACCAGTTGGTAGCGGATCATCAGTGATAATCAAAGCATCTAGCTCATCACCATCTTCATCAAGTGTCTGCGGTATAAAGCCATAATTAACGGGCTTAGCTGCGATTGAAGGCTCAACACGATCAAGCTGCATGACAGCTAGCTCGCGATTCCATTCAATTTTATGGTTGCTGCCCTTAGGAATTTCGACAACAACATTAACAACGCCGCCATCGACATCACCAGGAGTTAAAACCTGATTAAAATCTGCCATTTGTATTCTCCTATATAATTTAAGTCCATATCTAGTATACTATACATACATGTTAATTATCGGGCACAAAGGAGCGGCTGGCCTAGCGCCAGAAAACACCCCCGAGGCGTTCCGTGCTGGTATTGAAGCGAATGCCGACATACTAGAATTCGACGTACGCTTCACATCCGATGATGTGCCAATACTCAATCATGACTCTAAGCTTCATAATCTCACCATCAAAAAAAGTACCGCTGCCGAGCTGACCAAAGCCGGCCCAATTGTCACACTCGAAGATATTTTAGATGAATTTTTCGGCCAAATACTCTTGAACCTAGAATACAAACCAAGCGACAAAGCCGATAAACTTTACGAATTTATCAACGACAAATATATTAGCAAGCCATCGGACTGGGATAACCTAATCATATCTTCTTTTTCGACGCACGCCCTAGAAGACCTCAGAAAACTCAACAAAAACATCAATCTAGGACTTCTACATAGTCTAAATCCTTTTAGTTTCGTCTTGCACTACAAAAAATTAGATATATCAGCCGTAGGGTGGCACCGTCTGCATGCCAATCCCGTAGCCATAGCGATAGCCAAAAAACTCGAACTATTCACCTATGTTTATACTGTCGACAGGCCAAAAGCAGCCAAAATCTTAGCCCAAAAAGGCATTGACGGAGTAGTCACCAACCGCCCCGATTTAATGGGCCATCTCAATAATAATTAACTAACGCTTTAAATCATCTAGATATTCACGTATCGACAAGGCCGCCGTCGCGCCCTCACCGACAGCCGATGCGACCTGCATGGTTGCCCCACTACGGACATCCCCGCTAGCAAATACCCCGTCTAGATTTGTCTGCAAATGCTCGTCAGTGACAATCAACCCCATATCGTCGAGCTCGATACCGCTACCTTCTAGAAATTGAGTGTTTGGTTTCAATCCCACAAATATAAACACCCCGTCAGTTTCGACTCTAGAATCACCGCTATTATTAGTAACGCTCACATGAGTCACCTTGCCATCCGTAGCGACAATCTCGTTAGGCTTAGTACCTAGATGCACTGTTATTTTGCCGTCGTCAATATACTTCTGTAAATCTTTTTGCAACACATCACTAGCTTTGATCGTCGAACGCACCAACATATCGATGTGGCTAGCGTATCTCGTCAAAAATATAGCTTCTTGGACGGCCGAGTTGCCACCACCCACTACAACTAGTTTCTTGTCACGATAAAACGCACCATCGCAAGTCGCACAGTAGTGCACACCACGGCCATATAACTCCTTTTCACCGGGTATCCCAAGCTTATTGTAATCGCTACCAGTAGCAATTAATACTGTGCGAGCCTTGACGGGCGCACCGTCGACAACCAATGTTTTCGTGCCATCGGATTCCACGGTCAATTTTTCGACATCGCCAAATTCAATCTTGGTACCGAAACGCTCAGCTTGTTTTTGTAATTGATCAGCCAACTTCATACCCTCGATACCATCGGCATATCCCGGATAGTTATCTACGATATCAGTTATAGCAGCAAGCCCTCCGATAACACCTTTTTCATAAACCACTGTATCAATATCTTCACGAGTGGTATAAATAGCAGCAGCTAGCGAACTAGGACCAGCACCCACCATAACTGTATCTATAATATCTGGCATATATCTCCTTTACTATACTTAGTATAGTATTATTGTTGCTGTTGTGTATAGTATTGAACGCAAGAATCTGGAATACTATTTACATCCTGATCAATACTCGGTATCGGCATGACTACAAATTTAATTGGCGTATTTGGTGGTATACTACCGCTACCCTTTGACCCATAGGCCTTATCCGATGGTATTGTTATCTCACGAACTCCACCAATCTTCATACCTTCAACGCCTTCGGCCCAACCCGGTATCAGGCCTTTGCCCGATATTGGTACCGATAATTTACCGTCATTTAACGATCCATCAAAAACCTTACCGTCCGGAGTCCAGCCGATATAGTATGCATAGTAATCAGTTGAGTCACTAATCTTTTCACCCGTGCCAGCCAAGAGGTCTTTCGAAGACACATCTTTCACTTTTGTGGCATCAAATTTAGAAGGCTGATCTGCAAATTTACTAAATGTTTTGAGATATTTCTTGCTAAGCTCGCTACTCAGCTTTTCCTGAGCAACTTGCATATCATCCTGACATTGCTGCTGTAAATCCTGAGCTACTTTAGTATCCTTGGCTTGATTATTATTAGCTACAATAATCACAAAAAATGATCCAATAGTACCAACGGCCAAAACAACCGCAATAACCCAAATCCCAACCCTCTGACTAGTTGATGTAGACATAAAACTCCCTATCTAATTTATGTCTATTATAGCAGATTCTACTTTTTTGAAGCTGGTGGAGTTGGTGTAAAATAGTCTTCTTCTTGGATTGTTTGTGCATGCCATGAACCAAGCGCTTGACCCAACGGTAGTACATCATGATAGCCAATGGCATCGGCGGCGCGCCTAATCAAATACGCTACCCATCCATATAATTTAATCCAATGCCATTCAAAAGCCGCCCACTTATCACCCACAGGTACAACATTTGGTGGAGCTACTGGCTTATAAGCCTTTAATGCGCGACCTTTTTGTCTCCTAGCGAAATTCTTTGCTACAAAAACCGCGTCATGCAGGGCGGTCTGCGCCAAACCACTATATGGAGTGAAAGCATTGTCACCAATCACATGAATACCGTCTTTGGTACGCATGTATTTATTTACGACAACTCGCCCATTTTTCGATAATTCAAAATGTTCAGCATTATCTGCAAAAAACGGATTATTTGCAACGCCCGATGTCCAGATGATAGTCTGGCTCTCGAGTGGTTTACCGCTAACCATTAGGCCCTTGTCGTCAGCCGATTCAACTTTTTTGTCTAGCATGATATTAACCCCTAGTTTACGTAGACGTTTATATACCATCTTGCTGGTCAGCTCACTATTTCTAGGCAATAATCTAGGCGCAGCCTCGATGAGAGTAATACCAACCCGACCATAAGGCAAATTATATTTTTTGCGAAGTCGCTTAATGTACGCGCCCAGCGCCGCCGAAAGTTCTACTCCAGTCGGACCACCGCCTATTACTACGTACTGCTTAGCAACTTCACGTTCCTCGGCCATCTCGCGATACAAATGCTCTTTGAGTTCACGAATCTCAGATTCTGATTTGATGCCGAACGTAAATTGATCAAGCCCCTCGATACCAAAATAAGTAGTCACTGTGCCCAAGGAAATAATCAAATTATCATAATTAAAGACATTGCCGATAGCACTCGTCAAAGCCTTTTCTTTGGGATCAATTTTAGTGATTTTATCGATTATGACATTGATATTTGATTTACCTGCAAAAATACGCCCTAGTGGTACCCATGATTCCAAATGACTATTGCCCGTAGCCGTGCCGTAGAGGGCCGGAAAATACTGAAAATCAGGCTTGTCGCTAATAAGTGTTATGTAGGTATTCTTTTGTTTAGATAGTTCTAGTGCTGCTTTGACACCGCCAAAGCCACCGCCGAGTATAGTAATATTCATATTGTTTTATCATAAGCACTACATCGTTATAACGCAAGTACTAGAAGCCTCCTTTGTCATATTGATATAGCATGATACTTTCTTTTTGTGTTGGCGTCAGATAGTTCATGTTTGTGTTCATATTGTACATAGCCCAGATAGAGCCACCTACTACTATAAACAAGGTGGCCATCATTAGTAGGGCCCAATTTAAGTGGCTCTTGTGGCTAACTTCACCCAGATGCAGGAAGAAAATTAATTGCACTAAAGCCTGAGTAAAAGCCAAAACCAAGAGTGTTATCACTAGTGTCAGCCCAAACGAAACACGCTCAGTAGTCAAAAAATACGCCAGCAAGGTTAGTGCCAGAGACAGAACAAAACCAATCGAATATTTAGTCAGACTCATACCATTACCCCCATCATATAAACCAAAGTAAATATAAATATCCATATGACATCTAGGAAATGCCAAAATAGGCCAAATAGCGTTATCTGACGAACCAATTTACTAGTCAGCCCCCTAGCAGCCAAAGCGCACAGCAGCACAACCAGCCACACTAATCCGGTAAATATATGTAAACCGTGGGTGCCGACTAGTGTAAAGAACGCTGACAAAAATGCACTTCTATCTGGACCCGTACCAGCCTGCACTAGTGCGGTAAATTCATCAAGCTCAATACTAAGGAACACTACTCCGAGTAAACCTGTGACTATAAGTCCTATCACCATGAGAGGAACGTTCTTTTTAACCATAGCCATAAGTGCTATGCCACAAGCAAAGCTACTAAGTAGCAGAGCAATAGTCTCGACGAGGACAGTCGGCATCTCAAATATATCTGAACCAGCGGGTCCACCGGCAACCGAATCACGCAAAACTACGTATATCGAAAAGAGACTACCGAATAGCAGACAATCAGTCATTAGGTACAGCCAAAATCCAACCGACGTCCTATTAAGCAAAGTCTTTGTGTCTAGCGCTCCATCATTCATACCAAAGCTCCTCGTAGCTTAGATTCCGTCGCAGCTACCTGGCGTGATTTAATTACATGATAAATCTTAGTGCGTTGCGTCGACATAATGATCATAGTAATCATAGTAAGCAATACCACTAATGTTAACCACCAGATATGCCACACGATACTAAATCCAAATACAAATGATGCCATGCCTATCAAAAATCCATAACTAGTATTGCGAGGCACTTCGATATCACCATATTCAACAACTTTTGCCTTGGATTTAGATTTCTTGGTCTCCCAGAAATCATCGACACTTTTGACCGGAGTCATAGTCGCGAAGTTGTATTCTGCCACAGGAGTAGAAGTAGACCATTCCAGCGTGCGACCATCCCATGGATCAGGTCCAGCAGCAAGTTCCTTGCGTTTCCAGTAACTATATCCCATCTGTAATACCTGGAAAAATACACCCAAACATATAACTGCCACGCCCACGCCAGCTGCGATGAATAATCCGCCCCATCCCAGGCTTGGATCATATGTATCAAGCCGCCTAACCGCGCCCATCATACCTAGTATATATAGCGGGCCAAAAGCTAATATGAAGCCGAAGAACCAGCACCAAAAGGCCGCTTTGCCCAACCCTTCATGTAGATAAAAACCTGTAAATTTAGGCCACCAGTAGGTCAGTCCAGCAAATGCCGCAAATATCACACCACCGATGATAACATTATGAAAATGTGCTACTAAGAACAGGCTATTGTGTACCTGGAAATCGATGCCTGGCACAGATAACATTACGCCCGTCACACCACCGATAGTAAACGTCACCACAAAGCCCATAAACCACAGCATCGGCGTCTTGAATTGCACCTTGCCTCTAAACATAGTAAACATCCAGTTGAATATCTTGACCCCTGTCGGTATTGCAATCACCATCGTGGTTAGTCCAAAGAATGAGTTAACATCCGCTCCGGCGCCCATCGTAAAGAAATGATGTAGCCACGTAGTGTAGGATAGAAGCATAATACATGTCAGTGCTACGACCATGCTCTTGTAGCCAAACAAACGTTTGCGACTAAATACCGGCACAATCTCCGAAAACACCCCAAAGGCCGGTAGTATCAATATATAAACCTCAGGGTGTCCCCAGGCCCAGATGAGATTGACATACATCATAGGATTACCGCCAAAATCAGCCGTAAAGAAATGCATACCAAGGGTTCTATCGAGAGCTAGTGCACTCAGTGTGACAGTCAATATCGGGAAGGCAAAGACTACTAATACTAGACAAGTCACCACACTCCAAATGAACACCGGCATCTTCATAAGTGTCATGCCCGGACGACGCATAGTAAATATCGTAATGAGGAAATTCACACCCGATAGCAAACTACCGATACCCGAAACCTGCAATGCCCATATCCAATAATCCACTCCAACCCCTGGACTGTATCCAAGCTCCGAAAGCGGCGGATAAGCTAACCAGCCCGCAGGTGAAAAATCACCAATTGCTAGGCTAATATTTACTAGTATCATACCCGCCACAAATAACCAGAAACTGATTGAGTTGAGTAACGGAAAAGCTACGTCGCGAGCACCTATTTGTAGCGGCACTATAAGATTAATCGCAGCAAACATCACACCCATCGCCACGAAGAAAATCATAATCGTGCCGTGAGCCGAAAATACCTGCTGGAACATGTCAGGATCAAACGGACTATTGGGATTACCTGCGAATATAGCTTGCTGTGCACGAATCATAACGGCATCCGAAATACCTCGCACCAGCATCAGGAATGCCACGATGAAATACATGATACCGATCTTCTTGGGGTCCAGTGTCGTCAACCATTCTTTCCATAGCCACGTCCACCTCTTGGTGTAAGTCAACAGCCCAATAACGGCCAATCCGCCTAGTGCAATCCCCACGGCCGCGCCCAAAGTCACAGGACTAGTAGGTATGGCGTCCCAACCGAGCTTTCCTAACATCAATTACCCTCCGTATTATTAGATTGTTGTTTGCCATTTGAATTATCAGTATTTATACCGGTTTTTACATAATCAGATGTACTAACCGAAAATTTATCTATCGCCTGCTGATAAACATGCTCGTTATTTAGGTTATAGTACATTATGTTTCGCGTATTGCTTGGCTTAGCCAAATCGGTATATTTATCCCAGGTCAGGGTACTAGCTGCATTGCTAGTTTTTACAGAATCTACCCAATTATCAAAACTATCCCGAGTCATAGAATTAACATCAAATGTCATCTCAGCGTAATATTTACCATTAATATTAGTATTATATCCCTTAAACACACCCGCTTTGTCGGCCATGAGGCTTAGCTTCATGCTCATACCGGGCATAGCATAGACCTGTGTCCCTAGGCTAGGCACCCAAAAAGTGCTCATCGGCCCATCAGCGGTAATTCTAAAATTAACAGGTGTTTTTTCGGGTATATATAGTTTATTCAGGGTGGCTATATGATAATCGGGATATAGGAAAAGCCATTTCCACTGCAATGCCACAACGTCTACATTCATAGCCTTTACATCAGACTTAATTGGCTTAAAAGGATCGAGTTTGTGCGTACTAATAAACATAATCACAGCTAACGTAGCAATTATAGCAATCGGTATACCCCACCAAATAATCTCCATCCATAAATGCCCTGGATCGTCAGGCGTGTACGCAACCTTGCGTTTAGCATGGCTGCCCTCACTATATTTCCAGGCAAAGAAGAATAGTAACGAATACACCGGTATCACCACCATAGCCGAGAGCATAAGTGTAATATTAATCAAATTATACTCATCAGCAGCAATCACACCCTGAGGATTCAGGATTACAACGTCTTTGCCTTTGACGTAAAGCCAAGCGCCTAGTCCCATTATAATCAGCAGAAGAGCGGCGCCAATAACCGTCCGTACAGGTGTAAAAAATCGTCTACCCCATTTCATAGTACTTACGCTTATAATACACCAAGTTGTTTAAATAAGAAAATATCGAACCAAGAAATTATGCACAATTAGATAACTTTTGCATTCAAGGTTGAGCACACGTCACTCACTACCTTATCGATAATTCCGCTAGTCTCGTCCTTGGTCAAAGTCTTGCCATATGGAGTAATCAAGATACGAAGTGTGATGTTTTTTGTACTACCCTGCTCAGGCTGATATATATCAATTGGAGATATCACTGCTGTTACATCGGATAGATCACCCAAACCAGCCTGCGCTATCCGCTCCAAATCGCCATAAGTCGTATCTGTACTAACCTGAAAACATACGTCGCGCTCAGTTGATGGGTAGCGACTAAGTGGCATATACGACGATTCGGCTGCCGCGGCTAAATCCGCTAACTCAGAGCTACTAACCACAAACCCGGCTGTATAATCTGGTAATTTGAAGCCTTTGCGGACGGAATTTTTGAATTCACCGATTATACCTAGTACCTTGTCACCAGATTTTACCGCCGCACTTCGCCTGAGCTCAAATGGCCTAGCATTAGCCGACGTCGAATTTTCGTAAGCAGGCTCGTAGCTAATACTCACACCCAATCTACTAGCCAAAAAATCCAGATGACGCTTAGCTTCATAAAACGCTGCACCAGTCTGAGATTTCTTACGTGCCAATACAAAAGCCAGGAAATCGCGTTCGATTGGTAGTCCAGCGTCATCTAGCCCGTCACTTTTGACATGTGCTTTATTGAGCTCGAATAATGCAAATTCATCAAATCCGGCCTTGATATTGGAGTGAACCAGGTTCAAAAGACTAGGCAAAACACTCTGGCGATAATATTGTAAATCAGGGCTGATACTGTTTACGATTCGATAGGCGTTGCACAGGTCTTGGCCGGCTTTTTGCATCAAATCGCCATGAACAAAATTATAAGTCAGAACTTCATTGGCACCGCCGCGAGCTAGAGTGCTACGGATTGCAGCGCGAACCTTGTCGAAATTATCAGGACTAATCGCAGTAAAATCACGAATTGCCAGGGTCGGCTCGATACTATCGAATCCATTTAAGCGTCCAATTTCCTCGATAATGTCCTCTGGGATGTGAATATCAGTTCGCCAATACGGAGCCTGAGCAACAACAGTATAGGGTGCCTCGACATCCACGTCAAAGCCAACATCTAATAGAGTATTGGTGATATCTTCCATGCCGAAATCACTACCCAGTGTCTCATTTATCGCTGATTGCATCACGCGCACTTCGACAGTTTGCTGCTGCACTGGGTAAGCATCAGCTACGTCACTAGCTAGCTCAGCACCAGCCGCTAGCCGCATCAAATCGACGGCGCCAGCCAGTACAGGTGTCGTCAACTCTGCCGGCTGTCCCTTAGTAAAACGCGTTATAGCTTCGCTAAATATACCGTGACGCATCTGAGTATTACGGAGGTTATATAGATTAAATGATGCGCTCTCAAGTAACACATTCGTAGTGTTATCATCTATTTCAGTATCGCGCCCGCCCATAGCACCAGCCAGCGCCACAGCCGTATCGCCATTTGCGATGACAATATCATTAGTGCTGAGTTCGATTTCGCGCTCATCAATCAATACCAGTTTTTCGCCAGTACGACCAGCACGCACGTGAATATCAATCTCACCACCATTCACGGCTTTTAATTTATCGTAATCAAACGCGTGTAGCGGCTGACCACTAATCATCATCATATAGTTCGTCACGTCCACTACGGCACTATGTGGTCGCACACCGACGCGCGCTAGATAAGTCTGTGTTTCTAGCGGCGCTAATGCAACCCTGCTATCGACATTTGTCAGCACGACAGCTTGGTAACGACTACTGAGAGCGGGATCGTCTATCGTGACGCTTGGAGTAGGTAAATCACCAGTTTTCTCGGGCCAAGTAACGCCACTCAGAGTCATACGCTCTGGCGTATGGAACTGCTTACCCATAATACCGGCAACTTCGCGAGCAAAACCGATAATACCAAAAGTATCCGGACGATGTGTTAGCGACTTGTTTTCGATATCGAGCAGATAATCATCAAGTTCATATATTTTGGCAAAACTATCGCCAGGCTTGCCCTCATCTTCTAGTTCTATAATCCCCGTATGATCGTCCCATAAATCAAGCTCTTTGGCGCTAGCTAGCATACCATTGCTCACTACACCTCGTAATTCGCGGGCGTCCAGCACAAAAGGCTCTCCGCCGTAGCTCTCTGGTACGATAGATTTTGGTGGCAACCATGCTACGGTCAAGCCCGCACGTACGTTCGGCGCACCGCAGACTACTTGCACGTAGCCATTTTCATCGCGCTCGACATCTTGCACTACGCCGCCATCATCAATCTTCGTTACATTTAAATGGTCGCTGCCCTCCAGCGGCACGCATTCCACAACTTTCGCAATCACAACACCTTCGTATTTCTTGCCGAGATCAATCACTTCCTCGATCTCGACTAGTCGTGAACCAATCAAATCAGTTAACTCATCGATCGACACATCAATGTCTGTGTATTTTTTGAGCCAGTTTACGGATATTATCATACAAATTTCCTCAGAAATGCTAGTTTGCCACTCTCGAAATGACGCAAATCTTCGATGCCGTATTTGAGCATAATCATACGCTCCACGCCACCACCCCAGGCAAAACCACGATATTTTTCTGGATCAATATCCGCTACTCGTAGTACATTTGGATGAATCATACCGCAACCCAGCATTTCTAGCCACTCACCTGGTCCGCCACCAATACTAGCTGGTTTTTCTATCATAAATTCTAGCCCAGGCTCCACAAACGGAAAATATCCTGGCTGAGTCTTGATAGCCAGTTTTTGCCCATAATATTCTTCAAAAAACGCACGTAGCGTACCGAGCATCTGACTCAGACTAGCGTCTTCGCTGACAAACACACCCTCACACTGATAAAAAGTGTGCTCATGCGTTGTATCGACATCTTCGTTACGAAATACGCGTCCATAACTAATACTGGCAATTTGCCCACCGGCTTCGAGCTGCTCTTTGCCAGCCTTTAGTACGCGATTTTGCATAGTACTTGTATGCGCTGGTGGTATGAATCCCTCCTCTGTACGGAATGTATCATAGCCATCACGCGCCGGGTGTCCCTCAGGGAAATTCAGCGCACCAAACATATTCCAGTCGTCATCAATCTGGCGCGATTCATGCGCATCGAATCCCATGCGCGTGAATATATCGACTATGCGTTCTAGTTCGGTAGTGATAGGGTGCCTAGTACCGTTTTCGGTCGGCAGTAGCTGCGGCAGGGTACTATTCACATCCCACGGCGCCGTCACATCCAGTGGCACGACGGCTGCATCCTCTAGCTCGGCCTCGCGCGCGTCAATAGCGGCTGTGAGCTCCTGCTTCAATTCATTGAGCGCCTTACCAGCTGCGGCCTTTTGGTCGTTCGGCAAAGCCTTTAGGTCTTCGGCTAGATCACGAAGTTCGGGCGCTCGAAGGACACTCCGCGGCTCGGAGCTTTCTTGAATACGTCGTAGTAAATCAGAAAGTACTGTTTTGTTTTTATCCATTAGTAAAATTATATGTCAAGATACAGCTAATTACCAGATACCGACACATAATATATGACAGCACCGACGCATATCACCGCGACAACACCAACCCATAGCCACGTACCACTCGACGATTCCTTGGTGCCCTGTATATAGGCCGAATCATCGACACCATCTGGCCTGTCGCCTATTGGCTCATGCTTTTTCTTCGCCTTGTCACTAAGCTCGGTAGCGATGCGTTTTTGTAATTCGGTTCGGTTGTCTTCTTGTTTGACGATTATTCCCATAATTGCATTATACAATCCCGACCGAGTTTAGGCTAAATTTACACCAAATTTAAAAGCGACGCAGAAACGTCGCTTTGATAATTACAGGAGAGAAGTGATACGACTATGAATAGCGTCCCACTCTTCGACCAAATTCTCGCGCACCTGCAATCGCTCACGCTCCGCTTCATTGGTCTTGCGCACGAGATTCATCAATTTGTCGGCAATCGTAAACGTATATGGACTCGGTACGAAATAGCTATCCAGCCCGACAATATTGTCTAAGACTAGACACAAATCTTCTATCGTATTACATATCGCTAGTCCATTGCGTATATCACGGCCACTGTGCGGCCACCGATAGACGATCAGTTGTCCGGCCTTGGTGACAAAAATCTCAACAGTATAGCAAGGTCCGCTCGATATAGGCATAGTACCCAGTATTGGGTGTTCCACATCACGCTTGGTCCACGTGTCATACGAACTATGACTAGCCAACCTCAGGCATAGCTCCTCGCTATACCCAGTATCAGCGATAAGCTCAGACCATTGATCACGAGTATAGCCTGCGGCATCCTGCTCCCGGAGCGGTAGATAACCAGTTAGTTCCGCCAGTTGCGGCTTGATCATCTCAAAAGTCTTGGTCAGAAATTTCTCACCAAGCTTCATATCGTCCAGCATCTTCCACGTCAGTTCTCGATCACCCACCAACGCCTCGGCAATGGCATCTAGGTACACATATGGAGTACTCACTGTCCTCATGTCTCTCCCGTTCTCTCAAGGTGCACACAAATAACCCCAGCGGCCATTTGCTATTTCAGTAAGTATCATATATACCCATCTTCCTTGCAAGCATGAGTAATTTGTATTAGCGTAAGCTTATTGATTAACGTATAATACAAAACAATGAACGAAACGCCTCCTCCTCAACCACCACCAATAT
>CAZJFK010000004.1:0-6589 GCA_964545515.1 uncultured Candidatus Saccharibacteria bacterium
CATCAGCCAACGAAATGGCCCTCAACATCATCAACGAACGCTACTCGCCAAATGATTACAATATCTATCCCCTACACTTTTCCGACGGCGACAACTACTTATACGATAACGATACCTGTGTAGAATTAGTCCAAAAAATGCTAGACGACGACATCAGCCAATACGCCTACGTACAGATTGGTCGAGGTCAGCGCAGCCAATTGCTAGATACTTACGAAAAATCAATCCATGACAACCGATTCAAGGCACTAACAATCGACAGCAAAGACGAAGTGCTACCCGCATTAAAGAAAGTCTTTAACCCTAAAGCCGGCGAGGAAAAAAATGGAAAGAGATAACTACAACCCGAACAGTAAATATGAAGCCGAAGACGCTGAATTAGAAGGGGCACTAAAAGATATCTGGGAAATAGCTCATGAGTATCAACTAGATCCATTCCCTACTAATTTTGAAGTTGTACCGGCACCAATCATGAATGAGCTTGGATCATATGGTATACCTGGTCGATTTTCGCATTGGACCCACGGTCGCGCTTACCGACAGATGAAAACTATGTATGACCATGGCATGTCCAAGATTTACGAGCTAGTGATAAACGCCAATCCATCACAAGCTTTCCTACTCGAAAACAACCCACCGATCGAGAACAAATTTGTTATGGCGCATGTCCTCGGGCATACGGATTTCTTCAAGAATAATCACACTTTTGCCAATACACGCCGCGATATGCCCGAAGTTGCAGCCCTACACGCCAAGAGAATTGAAGAACTTGAACAACAATATGGCTTGGAACGTGTCGAAAAAGTCATCGACAGCGTCCTAGCTATCGAAGAACACGTCGACCCATACAACATCAGCCGCCCATCCAGGGCCGAAGAATTAGCCGCATGGCGTGCCGATGCCGTAAAAAGCTCCGCGCCCAAAGAACACAAACCGGACAAATTCGAAGATCTATTCCCACGCGTCGCCGAGCGAACTCGTCGCGAACTTGGTCGTGTCGCCCTCAGTATCCCACCCGCTCCGGACCGTGATTTATTAGGATTCATACGTAATCACGCACCATATTTAGAAGAATGGGAGCGCGAGATTGTCGACATTATCCGCGACGAAGCGCTTTATTTCTACCCTCAGCGTCGAACTAAAATCATGAATGAAGGTTGGGCGTCATATTGGCACAAACGTCTCATGCGTGAAGTAGGCGAGCGCAATCTAATTAGCGAAGCCGACAATGAACACTGGTGGGTAGTACACTCTGGCGTGCTAGCACCAAGCGAGCGCCAGCTAAACCCATACTACCTAGGTATGACTATGTACGAATATCTTGAGGATTATTACAATGGTAATCTGTCTGAACAAGAGAATGAATGGCTGCGTTCACAGGGTCGTACGGTTTATCCTAAATTCGAAGGAGACCTCAAAGACAGCCCCGCCATACCAGCCTTGCGCGAGATTATGATGCTCAATGACGACCAGTCGTTTATTCGCAACTACTTCGACAAAAATATTGCCGAACGCATGCATATGTATGTTTACGAAAACTACACAGACAAATGGACACAAGAAACATTTCAGATTGTCAAAGAAACTGGCTGGGCAGAAATTCGCGATGAATTAGTATCAGAATTTGACAATAGCGGTAGCCCATACATCGAAGTGATCGACGGTGACTACAAGCACAGCAAAGAGCTCTACCTACGCCACCAATTCGATGGTCGCACGCTCGATCCTAAATATATCGAAAAAACCCTGCCATATATCTACCAATTATGGAATAGGCCGGTAAATCTCGAGACTTATGACGATGATAAAGATAAAAATCTTCGATACACTTACGACGGCAAAAAAATCACCAAAGTCATGCTAGCTCTCGACGGAAGCGCAATTATCGACCTTGGTGACGAAGACGAATATGATGAAGATGACTTCTACGGTCCATCTATACCCTACTAAATAGGTACCCGTAAGCACCATGACAGAAATCTTGCGAACCCAAAAAACTGCCGACGCAATCGTCGTCGGCGGGGGTCCTATTGGTATACATGCTGCCAATAATCTCCACGAACGCATGGGCAAAAAAGCCAGAATTATACTTGCTACCCAAGAAAAAGAATGGGGAGGCCAAGCTGGTCGTTCGCTAGAACAATTCCGTATTTTTAATGATTCGTATGCCATGGCCGAAATTATTGACCGCAGTGTTAAATATTACCAGCAAATCGAAAACGATATAAAATCAACCGAAAACAATGATTTATTGGAACATTTTCCATATATATTCACCGTCGGAGACAGTGAAGTTCCAAGCAACATCAGGGAATTACTGCCAGGCCTCGATGTTCATCGTGCCAATATGGCAGGCTACGAAAAAGTTCGTCAAAACATCGCTGATTGGGGATTTGATTCCGGAGCTCACATAATGTCGGCCGATGATTTGCGTGCTAGATTTCCCGAAATAAATGGCGCAAATATCAGCAGCGCTATGGTAGTCGAAAATGCTGGCAAGATCAAATTCGATACATTCAAAGGCCACATCATGAATCGTAATACATCTAGCGTAGATTATAGACCTGGACTTAGAGCAGAGCGTATTATCATAGGCAAGAACGGCGAAGCTATCGGTGTGGATTTTGGAGGTGAAAAAATATATAGCGACAAAGTCATCCTAGCCCTTGGAGCATTTGTGCTAAATCTAGAAAACCTCCTACCCTGCCCTGAGTCCAAGCGTCTAGTGTCTAATTTTGCTGTCACTCACCGTGAGCTTTTCTTTGCCAAAACACCTAGCAAAGACGCCACCAGTTACTACCTGGTAAGCCCCGACATGGCGATGGTGCGTGCTACACCAGGCGAAATGTATGCTCATTATGGCTACGCAGCACTCGACGATATAGCGATAAATAGCCCCGTAACTGACGTCCATATCGACAATCGACACATAGACGAATTTGACATTAGTCATCAAGATCTGTTTACAGCCCGGGTCTATGAAATGCTAGGAGAGTGCTCGACCAAATGGAGTCAAATAGGGGCAAATTCGTGGGCAATCGAACCTAGCGGGCGTAGCGCAGGCTACTATACCGCCTATCGCGATGATTTACCAGTAATCGGCAAAATCAGCGACACTGGCGTGGTTTTGGCTGCCGGCGCTGATCACTCTGGCGTAATGGGTGGGCGCGGTATGGCAGAAATTGCCGTCGATTATTTACTCGACAGCAAATCAATGCATGACGAAACGTACAGACAAACAGATATTAATCGCATACCACAAAAACACGAAGGTTTAGTCCTCTAAAAAGGCGAAAACCCCGGGCGAGACATGTCTCGCACCGGGGCTACGCACTACTTACTACGCCTGCTTGGGCGCCTCCTTCTTCTTGTCGAACAGCTGACGACCGGCCCACTTGAGAGCACGGTTGGCCCACTCCGAACCGCGAAGCGCCGCGTCAGCGGTCTCCGGGTTGGCGAAGAGGCCGGCCTTGTCCTGCTCGGCCGCCATCTCGAGAGCCACTTGAATGGCACCCTTGACGGACTTGCCCGAGCGGTCCGTGACCTTTTCGGCCGCCTCGAACGCCGCCAGCGAAGCCAGGAACACCTGACCCTCGACGGACTGTTCGACGCCATCCTTCTTGATGTCGAGCGACGGCTTGCCGTACATGACGTACGTCACCGCGAGCCCGATCTGCTCCTGGCGGGAGTTCTTCAGCTGCTCCATGCGACGCTCCTGCTGAGCGCGCTTGGCCGCTTCGAGAGCACCCATCTTCTTCAGACCGGGAACGTTCGCGTAACGGTAGTCAGCTTGACCCTTGACAGCCATGATGACCGTCCTTCCTGCCCACTTGGAGCATCTAGATGGAGATGATTTGTAGTGCGCGACCACACATATATATGATCGTACTTACTATATTAGCACGAGTTCTTTATTTTGTCAATAGTATGTAGATTAAATTATCTGGTATTATATATATGATGATTATAGACAGGGAGATCAAACTCGATTTTAAAGACGTGCTCATTCGCCCGAAGCGCAGCACGCTCACGAGTCGTAGTGAGGTCGATTTAAACCGCGAGTACAAATTCTTAAATTCGGGTGTCAAATGGAAAGGCGTGCCAATCATTGCCTCCAATATGGACGGCGTAGGTACAATGCAAATGATGCGTACTCTTTCGAAACACCGTGTCATGACCGCCCTGCACAAATTCCATAGCGACGAAGATTACACCAAAGTAGTCAAAGATTTTACTTTTGTAACATTTGGTATTCGCGAACCCGACGAAAAACGTCTAAAAAGCCTCGTCAAAGCAGGCAACACTCCGAAATTTATTTGTATTGATGTTGCCAATGGTTACACGCAGCGTTTCGTCGATTTCGTGGCTTGGGTGCGTAAACTTTGCCCAAATAGTGTGATTATGGCCGGCAATGTCGTGACCGGCGAGATGACCGAACAGCTAATACTATCTGGCGCCGACATCGTCAAAGTAGGTATCGGCCCTGGATCGGTCTGTATTACCCGCACCGTCACGGGCGTGGGCTACCCGCAACTATCAGCTGTCATAGAATGCGCCGATGCAGCCCACGGACTAGGTGGCTTGATATGTTCAGACGGTGGGTGCGTAACCAGTGGCGACGTCGCCAAAGCTTTTGCCGCTGGTGCTGATTTTGTAATGCTAGGTAGCATGCTATCGGGCCACAAACAATCCGGCATGCCAGTACTGGAAAAAGATGGCAAGCAATTTGTCGAATACTATGGGTCTAGCTCTGATTATGCCATGCAAAAGCACGGTGGTGGCAAGCCTAGCTATCGTGCCAGCGAGGGCAAGTTTGTCCATATGCCGTATAAAGGCGATGCCAGCGACACTATCGAAGAGATTATGGGTGGTATTCGCTCAACCTGCACCTACGTGGGTGCCCGCAAGCTCAAAGAACTATCCAAATGCACTACATTTCTGCGTGTCACACAACAAGTGAATACGTCCCTAAACGCCTACGAATTATAATGCGTATCGATAGCCTAACACGTAATGCTATATCACACACCCTACATTGTCTACTGGGCTGTGCAATTGGTGAAATCGCCGGTATGGTTATCGGCGAGTATCTTGGCTGGCATAACGTCGGTCAAACTCTATTAGCTATCGCTCTGGCATTTTTGTTCGGATACATCTTGACGTTTAGCAGCTTCAAACGCTCCGGCGAAAAGACCGCCGATGCAATCAAAGGAACACTAGCAACCGACACCCTATCAATCACATCGATGGAAATTGCCGATAACCTATTCATCTGGTTAATCCCTGGCGCCATCAGTGCTACCCTATCAATGCCTCTATTCTGGTGGACACTATTTGCTAGCCTGGTAGTTGGCTTCGTCGTAACAGTCCCCGTAAATAGATTCTTGATGAGCAAGGGAATCGGTCACGGCCATCACGGTGGCCAAGGTACCAGCCACGATCATCATATGCATCACTAAAATTTAAAAGACCCCGCAAACGCAAGGTCTTGTTAATTAGTAAGCGTATTCGACGGCAGACCCGTAGGCAACAACTGTGTACAGATAGCCACCCGTAATAGTCGTCGTATCATGCGAAATACGAACGTTATACACGGCGGAACATCTGTCCAGTTTACTGGCTTTGCTAACCAAAAGACTCTTGGCCTTTGCCACTGCCGCGTCCAAGACATACGCACCGGCGCATGCCTCGACCATCTCGATTACCTGAAAATCATTAGGTGTGGGGTCAGGGTATAGCTGAACAGACATAGCCTCTTCTCCTTGGTTTCATGAGTGAAATGGATACCGATAATCTGTCACCGGAGCGTACACTTCCTTGATACTCCGAGGACTGAGCCAACGATACAAATTCATCGCCGATCCAGCCTTGTCATTCGTACCAGAACCCCGAGCACCACCAAATGGCTGCTGTCCTACGACAGCACCAGTCGGCTTATCATTGATATAGAAATTACCAGCGCTATCAACAAGCTGTTTCGACATCCATTCGATTGCTCGACGATCCGTCGCAAACACTGCGCCTGTCAAACCATACTGCGTAGCTGAATCAACTTCGCTCAACATGAACTGCCAGTCTGCGTCTTCATACACATAGTACGTCAGCACAGGACCGAAAATCTCTTCACGCATGGTGACGAAATCAGGATTAGCAGCACGAATCAATGTCGGTTGGACAAAGAACCCTTTGGTCTTATCGCAACCGCCACCTACCTCAACATCAGCCATAGAACTAGCCTTGGTCTGGTCGATATAGCTCTTGATTTTGTCAAAAGACCGCTCATCGATTACGGCGTTGATGAAATTACCGAAATCGTCCGGTACACCCATTTTGAGTGTCTTCATCTCAGCGCGCAACTTTTTGACAATCTTGCTAGCAAGACTTCGCGGCAAATACGCCCGCGACGCAGCTGAACATTTCTGACCCTGATACTCGAAAGCACCTCGAATCAAATTTGCTACCACGGAATCAACGTCGGCGCTGGGGTGCACGAACACGTAGTCCTTGCCCCCAGTCTCACCAACAATGCGCGGATAGTTGCGATACAGGGCGATATTTGCTCCAATGTCCTTCCAGAATCTCTGGAAGG
>CAZJFK010000004.1:6599-37738 GCA_964545515.1 uncultured Candidatus Saccharibacteria bacterium
AGATTCTGGAACGTAGCGGTTGAGCCCGTAAAATGCAACCCTGCAAAGCTAGGGTGTCTCAGGGCAATACTGCTAACATCCGGACCTGGCGCAAACACCAAGTTAATCACACCATCAGGTAGTCCAGCCTCGATCAGGATATCCATGAAAACTCGTGCCGAATAGGCTTGAGTTTCCGATGGCTTCCAGACCACGACATTACCACACATAGCAGGTGCAACCGGTAGATTGCCCGCAATCGATGTGAAGTTAAACGGGGTAATAGCCAGGACAAACCCATCGAGCGGACGATACTCTAGACGATTGCTCACTCCCCGAGGTGAAATCGGCTGCTGCCGATAAATCTCACTTAGGAAATGAACGTTGAACCGCAAAAAGTCAGCCAACTCACAGACGGCATCAATCTCAGACTGATAAGCGTTCTTGCTCTGACCAAGCATCGTCGCCGCATTCATACGGTCACGATATTTGCCAGTCAGAAGCTCTGCCGCTCGCAAAAAAATCGCTGCGCGGTGTTCCCAAGACATGTTCGACCAGCTAGGTCGCGCCACCAGGGCTTCACCGATAGCGTCGATTACATGCGACTCGTTGCCGTAGTAAAATTGACCCAACGGATTGTCGCGATCATGCGGCTGATGAATCAAAAACTGCGTATTCGTCGTGACGTCTTCACCACCAATTCGCATTGGAAGCTTGACCTTGTCATTCTTCATGCGCACAAGTTCCGCATGCAAGGACTCAGCCTCTGGACTGCCTGGCGCATACGAATGCACCGGCTCATTTGTCGGTTCGGCGAAGTAGAAATCGCTGTTGTTCATAAATCCTCCTGTCCGTATCTGTGAGTCCACAAATACATAGTCGAATACTTTAAGGTTCTTCACCTCCCCCGCCCAAATGGCGGTATAGTGAATATACCTTAATTAACCTACATATGGGGTATATTGTCAATAGTTACCTCGGTAGCTTTTCGTCCTTTGGGACTCATCAGCATAGACGCACATCTATGGAAGCTATTTCACGGATCCACAAAGCGAAAAGTGAAATAGCCCTAAGGTCACAGGTATTGCCCCGTAAAGTCATCCCCAGGCAGAACAGGCTGAACCGACATGGTCTGCGGAACCTGCTGCACCTGTGGCTGCTGCAAACCGGCAGCGCCCATCAACTTCATGGTGCGCGTCACATCAATCGGCATCAAGCCCATGATGACGGATGTGGCCACCCGAAACACAGCTTCCGATATTCCAGCATAGACGAGCCCTTGCATTGAACGGAACGACGCGCGGCCAGTAATAACCACACTCGTATCACCGTCAATTTTAAACGTCTGAGCCAAATCGACTGAAACCTTGGGATCAGTCTCGTCCGACAGCATGGTCAACTTATTGGCAAGTTCACCCAGCGACGAATACGCCACTTGATCAGCCGAGTTCAGGATGTTGCTGTCTTGGAACGGCTCATCGGCAACCTGGATATCGATATCCAGGCTCAGTTCACCACTGCGGCCCGATATTTTCACAAGGCTCATTACAGTACTCCTAACTATTCACTTTCACTTGTGTGAAATCCGTAAAGGAACGAGAAAAGGTATACACCCAACTCTCTTATACTATACCACCGATAGATATCGTTGTCAATTTAATAGCCCCTCTGGGAGGGGCTTAACGTTTAGTTTTTGGCGAGATCATTCACTACGCCAAAACAGAAATTATCAAGCATTTGCCGCGTCAAGGCGTT
This sequence comes from uncultured Candidatus Saccharibacteria bacterium, assembly GCA_964545515.1. Lineage (GTDB taxonomy): Bacteria > Patescibacteriota > Saccharimonadia > Saccharimonadales > Saccharimonadaceae > UBA2112. The sequence goes on from CAZJFK010000004.1 coordinate 8,334, forward strand.
GATATCACCGTCTAGCATCTCAGCGTACATGAGGGCTGGAAAGAAAAACCCACACATGACAATCAGTAGCACAGACACGATAACCAGGCGTACGATTGCCTCCACTAGCCCAAGTACGGCCAACAGTACAATTGCAAGATATTTCACCAATGAACCTCCATGCAGTAGATACTAGGACATGTAAACTATATCATATACATGTCTATTTATCAATGATAGCTATCGCTTTGCACCCATTACGCTTATACTATGTTTAGATATCATGACAGAGTATTTATCATCAGCTGAACAAGATGAAGTTATGCGCCAAGCAGTAATTCACGGTGATTTTACGCTTGCCTCAGGTGCAAAAGCCACTGAAAAATTTGATTTTGATCTTATTGACACTGATTCTGACATATTCCGTGCACTAATTCGAGCACTTGCCAGGTATATCAAAACTGAAAATCCCGATATCGACGGTATTGTTACCATAGCAAATGGCGCCACACGGCTAGGCGACCCAATCGCCACCGCACTCGGCAATATCAAGCATATAGAATCCTCATATACAACTGATAGTCATGGAGTCAAACACTTTACTACCGAGCCAATCCCTAATGGAGTCACCAAAATCATACTAATTGATGATGTTTTTACCAGTGGCACCAACACTACCAAAGTAGCTAATACTCTACCCGAGAATATAGAAATAGCTGGTGTAATGGTAATCCTCAACCGTTCTGGCCAGCCTACCCCAAAGATCTTAGGCAATATAGCCGTACTCAGCCTAATCCAGCAAGTGCTAAAATAGTCCATCACGCTTATCGTTGCTACCCCAGTGATACCAACATATAATAGCTAGCGAAGTTGATGCTAGCCATCAACACGCACCTTACTAGCCACTACATTAGGAGATTGAATTTGACGAGTTATAAATTGGTGGCCGAAAAGCGGGCGCTCATTAACCTGCTCAATAACCGCGACGTTCGTAGTGCTCTATCACAGGCCGTCCTGAGTCATTGGAGCCACGAGGGAATTACGGTAGAATACTGCGTGCTACCCGGGGGCAAAACACCTGTTCGCACCACCCACGGTGCCGTAGGTTTTGACCTGTACGCGCGAGCTATCGTGGACACCAACGCCATGGATGACAGCGATCCTAGGCTACGTAAAACGCTTTTTGATTTCCATAATTACCCTGACGATGCTCGGTTGCGCTCACACGTGCACACTGAAATCGACAGCGAGGGAACTCGACGACTTTCGTGGCGGCTCCAGCCAGGTGATCATATTTTGGTCGGAGTAGGGGTTGCGTTTGCACTGCCATACGAACTATTTCAATGGACCGCCCCGCGTAGCGGACTAGCGGCCAAACATCGTATTCAGCTAGGCAATGCCCCAGGAACTATCGATTCGGACTATCGCGGTGAAGCGGGGCTGATTGTCGTAAATGACGGCGAAGATGATTTCATCATCGACCATCATATGCGAATCGGCCAAATGCTTTTTCAGCCAGTTATTATCCCCAAGCTCCGGCAAGTTGGAAGTCTCGACCAGCTCGGCGAAACAGCTCGCGGCGCCGGCGGATTTGGTTCTACCGGCTACAAAGACACACCCTAAAACACCCCCTTCACTGGGGGTATTAAATTTGTGGTCAAATCCACGTAACCTAAGGCTCGAGGCCTTAGTGGAGATAAAAACTTGCAATTTAAAAAACTCACCGTCGGTGAGTGATATATTTGGTGCGAGTACCGGGACTCTAACCCGGGACCTCTTCCTTGGCAAGGAAGCGCTCTAACAACTGAGCTACACTCGCATACTCGGTTAATTATAGTAAAAAATACCAACTTTATCAAGTATCTATGTGTGCTATACTATATTAACCATGAGTACTAATGATAAAAAGTTAGACAAACCTGAAAAAATAGAAAAGATTAAAATTGATGCCCAGTTTATACTGGCAAACGAACGCACGCTACTAGCCTGGGTGCGTACCAGCCTGACATTACTAGGTGGTGGTGTAATTATCGCCTTTGTGTCTAATAGCTATAAATACAGCGTATTAGCAGGATTTGGTGCAATCTTGTTTGGCAGCTTGATTGCGGCCCTAGGATATTACCGTTACCGCGTAGCCGAGCATGCCATGCGCCGCGGTGAAATGCCCGAGCCCGGTCACGCTGGTGTATTCCTAGTGTTTGGAGTGATGGTTTTTGCAACAATTCTGGTATCTATCAAAGCCCTAGAATAATACACAATTAGCCAAAAGAAAAAGACCGACATGTTGTCAGTCTCATTCTTTGGTGGCTCCTACTAGACTCGAACTAGTGACACAAGGCTCTTCAGGCCTCTGCTCTACCAACTGAGCTAAAGAGCCTCTCGTCAGCAATTAGCTATAGGTATTATTTTAACAGATAGAGCAGGGATAGGCAATATACTATTTGCCGACTAACTTCGAAACTGCATCGGTTAGGTCGGTAGGTAATACTACCAAAGTTTTCTGACTAGGCTCAGTAGATACTTTTTCAAGTGTCTGCAATGTACGGATGTTCATACCACCTATTGATTTAGCCAATATACTAGCAGCATCGGCGATTCCCTGAGCAGCCTGACGCTCACCATCAGCACTAATCACCACAGCACGACGCTCACGCTCAGCTTCGGCCTGTTTGGCCATAGCGCGTTTCATATCCTGAGGCAGCTCAATATTTTGTATTTTGACGTTTTCGATATCAATACCCCATTTCTCGGTCTCAGTATCAACGATTTCTTCAATCTGCTGACTGACATTTTCGCGCTTAGAAAGCAAATCATCTAGATCGACATTGCCCGTCACATCACGAAGCGCAGCCTGAGCAAACTGACTCGACGCATAGATATAATTTGCAACTTCTAGTATCGCCTTGTCGGCATTTTTGACGCGAAAATACACTACGGCATCGACATTTACCGTCACGTTGTCTTTGGTAATCACCTCTTGCTTAGGGATATCAATGGTATTAGTACGTGTATCAACTTTGATCATCCTCTGAAATATTGGGATAATAATCCTAAGTCCTGGATCACGCAAACCAGTAAATCTACCGAGAGTTAGCACGACACCTCGCTCGTATTGATCAATAATTTTAATACCACATAGCACGTATATGATTACGAATACAATTAATGTGCCTATAAAACCTTCCATGTAACTCCTATCTTTATATCTATATTATACACTACGAGCCATAGCATCTTCTATCAAAGCTTCGACAAGACTAGCATAACTCATACCCTTTTCACGCCATAATTTAGGGTACATACTAATATTCGTAAAACCGGGTAGGGTATTAACTTCCATCACCAGTACATCAGTACCACTAACAATAAAATCGACCCGTGCCATACCCTTGCAGCCAAGCAGCTCGTATATTTGGAGAGCCTTAGCGCGGATATCCTCCGCAAGATCATCATCAAGCTCAGGATTCACGTCAACGCTCGCGTGGCTATCAGCTGAATATTTGGCATCGTACGAATAGAAATCATCACCTGGCGTAATCTCGCCCACTCCGCTAGCTTTGTGATTTGGAGGCGTACCCAGTACAGCTACTTCTAGCTCACGACCATTAATCGCCTCCTCAATTAATACCACTTCGTCATGCCTATGCGCTAGCTCCAAAGCATGAATAAAATCATCTTCATCGCGAACTTTACTAACCCCTACCGAACTACCCGCGTTTGCAGGCTTAACAAAAATCGGACTACCTAGTCGCATGGTTATTTTGGCAAAATCAGGCGTAGACTGATAACCATAATGCACCTCGTAATTAGCAGACTTAATACCATTGGCATTCAGTATTTCCTTGGTAGCTAGCTTATCCATAGCAATAGCACTGGCCGCAAGTTCACATCCGACGACCGGCAAGTGTATTAATTGCGCCAGACCCTGCACCGTGCCATCTTCACCATTGGCTCCGTGAAGTACCGGTAGGATTACATCGGGACGAATCAGGTGGTCACCGGGTAGGGTGACGAAACCCTTGCCGCCAAGCACTGGCATGATTTGCGGCGAGTTACTATTGTCGACATCTTGCCCTAGCTCATCAAGCAGCCACCACTTACCATGGCGGTCGATATAGCACAGCTCCGTATCGTATTTATCACTATCAAGTGCGGCGTAAACATTACGCGCCGAAGAAATCGAGACGTCATGTTCAGACGACTCGCCGCCGAACAGCAGCAAAACTTTCGTACGGTCCATATGTCTATTGTACCACTCGGGTTATAATAAACACATGGAGAGAGTGCCCCTAGCGGAGAGAATGCGACCAAAAAGTCTGAGTGAAGTAATAGGGCAGACTCACCTTTTGGGTGACCATGAAATTTTGCGCCAAATTGTGCTCAAAAAAGAGCCCGTCAGTCTGATATTATGGGGTCCGCCAGGCACCGGCAAAACTACCCTAGCCAGAATTATCGCTAGCGAAGTTGAAGCTGATTTCATAGAACTTTCGGCTGTCACTAGTGGCAAAAAAGACATAACAAATGTCATTGAACATGCTCGCCAGAACTGGAATTTGCAAGTCCGCACAGTACTTTTCGTCGACGAAATTCATCGGTTCAACAAATCTCAGCAAGATGCTTTTTTGCCACACGTAGAATCAGGGCTAATTACCCTAATCGGCGCGACAACCGAAAACCCTAGCTTCGAAGTAATCACGCCACTACTTAGTCGAATGCGCGTGCTAGTACTGCAGCCACTAACTAAGGATGACATTGTCAGGATTATTAAACGCGCACTCAAAACCCTCGGCAAATCGAAAAACGTCACACCCAAAGCTATTGACTATCTAGCCGAGCTATCAGGTGGCGATGGGCGAGTGGCGCTTGGAAATCTAGAACTTGCTCTCAATATGGGAGGCAGCAAAGTGACGCCAGATGTAGTCAAGGTTGCTGCCCAGAAACGACTGCCCGGCTATGACAAGGCTGGTGAAATGCACTATAACGTAGTGTCGGCCTTCATCAAGAGCTTACGTGGCAGCGACGTACAAGCTTCGCTATATTACCTATCGCGCATGATTGACGCCGGGGAGGATCCCAAATTCATCGCCAGACGTATGGTAATTTTTGCCAGCGAGGACATTGGGCTAGCTGGCAACGGCGCACTAGCACTAGCTACCGCGACGTTCGAAGCCGTCGAGCGTGTCGGACTACCTGAGGCGAATTTCGCTCTGTATCACTGCGCTACTGCTCTCGCCCGAAGCCCCAAATCACGCGAGATAAACGACCTAATGTACGCCGCCAAAGATCTAGCGAAAAAATACCCCGACTCACCCGTCCCACTCCATTTGCGCAACGCCCCAACCAAGCTCATGAAAGACTTGGGTTACGGCACAGATTACAAATGGCAGGCCGATTTCAAACACGCCAAAGGCTTCTTGCCCGAAGACATCACTACTTAGGTATAACTACTATCGCTTCATTGGGGCGGAGTGATACGCTACCGCTCAGATCTATTTCTCCTAGATTTTCAGTAACATCGATACTGGATAACACCACCGAGCCTGCACCAAACGGCACGTTGACTTTGACCGATTGTGGCTGATCGGTGAAATTCACCAACACCACAGCGTCTTGTTCGCCTGAGTGACGACCATAAACAAGTACATCATCATTGTCTTTGCCTAACGGTAGATATTCGCCGTCACGAATTGCCGGCAACTCACCACGTAGCCTAGTGCATGATTTATACAGTGAATAAAAAGATTTCGGATCGGTCTGCTGATGATTTACGGCAATAGGTAGGTCGTCTTCATTAATCGGTAACCATAGATCCTCAGGTGCGGCATTACTAAATCCAGCATTTGGCTGAGTGTCATCCCAGACAATCGGCGTACGCTGACCGTCGCGAAATGCCAGCTGATCCATGCATTTTTCGGGTGGAATATCAGCGTTATGTAGCCCCAATTCTTCACTGCTATAAATGATATTCATGCCGGGCGCAAACATACCCATCACCGCCATCGCCCTAGCTTCGTCGTCACCAAAACGCGTCGCCAGGCGAGCGTTATCGTGGTTGCCGAATACTTGGTTTGGTACGCCACCAGCTGGAAAATTCGCATAATATTCATCCATTTGTTTTTGCCTATCCGCAGCTCGCCATGGCAAATAAAACGGTCCGAAATTGAACGTAAATGTTTTTTCGGGATCAATATTATTAATATCAGCTAATAGTTTGTCGTTGGCATATGATTCAAGTACCATTTGTAAATCACGGTCTTTGTATTTTTCGTCACGCAGCACACTACAAAATTCACGAATATAGAAAAACAGTGTTTCAGGATAATTACTACTATGACGATGTTTGAATTGATAGTATGGATTGCGAGCATGTTTGGTCTCGGTGCTGTTTTCATCAAATGTTGGGTCGCGCTCTTCGTCGGCCAAACTCCAATCTTTACCCATGTGATTGACGGCATCCATACGAAAACCATCAACACCACGATCAATCCAAAAACGCATATTGTTTTTCATGGCCTCACGCACAGCAGGATTTTCCCAGTTTAGATCAGGCTGTTCAATCGAAAAAGATCCTAAATAATATTCACCGCGCACATCGTCCCAGCGCCATGCCGGAATCGCTGGCGTTATGTCGTCGTCTTTTAGCCATGGCATTTTGCCTTGCTCGCGAGCTTCACGATTAGCTTCCGAAAATATTGCCGGCCAATTATTTGGCAATTCGGGCTTGCCATCCGCACCGATAATCAACTGGCCTTGTTCATCTTTTTTGCCTGGGTGCCATATATACCAATCTTCAAATCCTGGTTCGCGACGGCGTGATTTTTCAAACCATTCGTGCTTATACGACGAGTGATTGGGTATAAAATCAAGCATCAAACGAATTCCGTGTTCATGACAAGCGACCACCAAATCATCAAAATCTTCAATCGTACCAAGTGATGGATGGATGCCAATATAATTAGCAATGTCATAGCCGTTATCGTGCATCGGGCCATCGTACGGCGGACACAGCCATAGACCCGTAATTCCAATATCGGCCAAATACGGAACTTTGTCGATAATACCGCGGATTGAACCATTGCCTAACTGCGGGCTACGCTCCTTGTCTTCGTTAAAACTCCATGGATATAGCTGATATAGAACTGACTGCTGCCATGGTACAAATTGCTTGGACATTGTGCCTCCTTATAGTGGTGTTATGACAACTGCTTCGTTTGGTCCTAATTTCACACCAGCGCGGAGATCGACACTACGCTGATTCTCTGCAACTGTCACGCTAGACAGCACTGCTTTGCCGACCACGAACAAACTATCCTCTACTTTGACAGTTTGCTCATAATTACTGAAATTTGCGAGTACCATCATAGATGGTTCGCCATCATGTTCGCGACCGTAAGCCAAGACATCTCCATTATCTGTATAGTGGCTAGTATAGCGCCCATTCTGCGCGGCCGCGAAATCGTGATGCAAACGTAGGGCACTCTTATATAGATTAAATGAAGAACTGGCGTCGCGTTTCTGCCGCGCTAGCGACAAATTCATGTCATCACCATTTGTCGGCAGCCACAAATCATCATAACTAGCATTACTAAACCCACCATTGACTTGACTGTCATCCCATATAATCGGCGTGCGCTCTGGATCGCGGAAACCATTCGGGTCCTGCATGCGATCCTCGGGTATATTGGCGTCATGTAGCCCTAGCTCTTCACCGTTATAAATAAACGTCATACCGGGCAAAAACAGGTTGACTATAAAAGCCGTCCTAGCCCGCTCATCGCCAAGTCTCGTAGCTAGGCGTGAATTATCATGATTGCCATTCACTTGATTTCCTACGGCCAATCTAGCAAGTCGAGAGTAGTAGTAGTCAAGCTGAATCTTGTGATGCCTAGCATTCCAGTCCAGCAGCATGCGACCAAAGTTAAATGTATTGGCAGTATCAGGTGCTACGGCATCGAGATCGCGCAACTGCGATTCACCTATATAAGCTTCTAATATATACCTGATGTCACGGCCGCTATATTTCTCGTCCTTGACTATCTGGGTCATCTCCCATACATATTTGTGTAGAGCCGACGGATAATCAGCACTATGATAACGCTGTAATTCATCATATGGATTATCGTTCCACTCCTCGCTATACGAAGTATTGATGCCCTCATCCGGCAAATTCATGTCTTTGCCAATGTGATTCACGGCATCGACACGAAAACCATCAACACCTTTGTCTAACCAAAATTTCATAGCACTCGTCATGGCCGTACGAACTTCGGGATTGCTCCAATTGAGATCAGGCTGCTCAGGTGCAAAACTATGCAGATAATACTCGCCACGCACATCATCCCACTTCCACTGCGAAATAGGGGGAGTCCAGTCATGCGGCTGCAACCATGGCATTTCGCCGCGATCGCGCTTGTGGCGATTGGGCATCGAAAACACGCTCGCCCAGTTATTTGGTATAACAGGCTTGCCATCGTCGCCCATAATCAAATTACCGTGTTCATCTTTTTTGCCTGGGTGCCATATATACCAATCTTCAAATCCTGGTTCGCGACGGCGTGATTTCTCGAACCATTCGTGCTTATCAGACGTATGATTAGGTACAAAATCAACCATCACCCTAATACCTAGCTCGTGAGCGCGTTCCATCATCTCGTCGAAATCTTCGATCGTGCCCAAATCTGGGTGAACATTCGTCAGATCACTAACATCATAACCACCGTCTACCATCGGAGATGGATAAAAAGGCGACAGCCATATAGCATCAGCCCCGAGCTCATTTTTCAGATAAGCCATCCGCTCAGTAATACCGCGAATAGACCCGTGTCCACGCTGAGGGTTACGTTGTTTGTCTTCGTTAAATGTCCATGGATATATCTGATATACCGAGGCACTACGCCATGGTGATTTTTCTGCAGTCATGTTTATTTTACCTTTTGCATAAGCATTATATGCATACTATTATAGCACTTTTGGAATTGATAATACCTACAAATCACCTATCAATCTCGGCAATGCCTTTTGAACTTGTTTCAGCTTCTGGCGTAGATACACGCTACGTTTGCGCTGTGATTGCACGCCTCCGGTAGATAACATGTCTAGATAAGCCTTTTCGTAGGCATCGACCATCTGTTCTATGGAAAATTTCGCAACTACTCTATCACGACAAGCTTGTCGCTTGATAAGATGCACTTTGTCTACGGCTTCGACCATCTCTGCGATACTATGTACCACATATCCAGTTTTGCCGTCTTCGATAATTTCAGGAGCAGCTCCCCTATCCAGCGATATCACAGGCGTACCGCAAGCCATAGCCTCAATAGTCGTTAGTCCGAAAGGCTCCTCCCACTGCACCGGTGTCAACACTGCTTTGGCTTTTTGATAATATTTCACCAATTGCTCCGAATCCATGCGACCAAGATATAAAATCTGATCGTCTAATTCGGGTTTGATATATTGATCAAAATAATCAGTATTTTGCGGGTCGATCGGGCCAATAATCATCAAACGATGATGCGACCTCTTGGCGACCTGAATAGCTTCTTTGACACCTTTTTCTGGTACTATACGGCCAGCGTATAACAAATAATCTTCGCCCTCCTCAGAATACTCAAACAGCTGTGGATCGGTGCCATTATAAACAGTTGCCAAATACGGTAAATCAGGGGCATCATTAGACTGATTATTAGAAATAGAGATAAATCGCTGATTAGGACTAGCAAATAACTCGTATAGCTCGCGGTAATAGTCATATACCGGGTCATGTAATGTGTAGACAGTTGGAATAGACTGATAGCGGACGGCCGTAGACATAGCCGATTCGGGGTGGTGAAAATGCAATAAATCAAACTCGCCCGTCACGGCCCTAGCGTACATATTGTTGGTCATATACCTATCCCAAAGCCCAGGTATATCGTGAGCCAGATAGTCGGTATTATCGAGAAGTGCCGCAAATTCCGACTGATTGTGAACAAGAGGGCGCAAATTCATGGTCTCGACTGTCACATTTTCACCATGAACCTCGGTGCCAATTGGAGCAAAAATCGTTATTTGATGTCCACGCTTACCTAACCCCTGTGCTATAGCAATAGCTAAATCAATTGGTGCGTAAATCATATCGCTTGGCCGTGGCATCGGAATAAACGCCCGTACCATCATAGCGATTTTCATCTTTTTACTCATGATACTAATACCATGGTATCAAATATTAGACTAAGATACTAATCAGATGTGTCTTCTGCCAGTAGTGCAGACAGCACGCCATTGGTCCAGCCAAACCCATCTTGCAACATATATTCGCCGCCTTCACTGAGCTTGCCGACATCTATGACATTGTATTTTTCTACCATTTTTTGGCGCTCTTTGTAGACACCTAGACATGTATCTACCCAAGCACGTTTCACTCTGTCGGCAAGTTCATGCAGCCCGTATTCGCGAAGACCTTGAATAGCCACCCATTGCAATGGCGCCCAACCATTTGGCGAATCCCATTGCTGGCCAGTCTCTACTAATGTAGTTACCAGCCCGCCGCGTTTGAGGAAGTCCTTATCAAGCTTAGCTGCAACTTTCGTCGCTTGATCACGCGTAGCAATACCGGTAAATAGCGGGAAAACACCAGCAAGTGTCAGACGAGGCGTGGTATTATCGGTCCTAAAATCATAATCAACAAAAAATCCAGCCTTTTCATCCCACATATACTTAGTTATTGCCGCCTTGCGAGCTTCGGCACGACGTTTGTATTTTCGTGCCAGTAGCGGCTGGAAAATTATCTGATAAATCTCAGCTATTGTCATTTCTAGGTGATACATCAGGCAGTTTAAATCAACCGGTACAATATCGGTGGTGTGAATCGTGCCAATTTCACTAGGCTCACGGAACCAACGGCTACTAAAATCCCATCCGCTCTCGGCCGCTGCACGCAAATCCAGATACACTTTACCGCTGTCTTTTTTGCCAGATTCGCTAGCCGTTTCGACATCTTCACGAAGTGATTCAGGGCGCGGAGTTTTCTTGTCATCATAGTAGCGATTGAGCATCGTGCCGTCAGGCATGCGCACCACACGCTTACTAGCAGCAGCTTCATCGAGTTCTTGCAAGGCGTCTTTGCCTTTCATCCAATATCGATACTCAGACAATAGATAAGGCAGATGTTCAATCAGCGTCAATTTGCGATTTTTGTGCCTCGACAGCAAGCGCACCATGTGCGACAAAAAGGGCGGCTGCGAGCGTGACAAATAATAAGTCCTATTGGCCGTCGGTACAAAACCAAATTTACGAATTTCATATGTAAAATTACGAATCATGTTTTCGACCATATCCCAGCGATCATCAGCCGCGAGTCCCAACATCGTGAAATAGCTATCCCAATAAAACTGTGCCTTGAATCGCCCACCAGGCACAATATATGGATACGGCAAAGCAATCAATGACCCGCGGTCCAGACGATTGCGCTTTTCGAGTACATTCCATAACTCACGAATATGCTGACGTGGCGTATGTTTAAGATTAGTCTCGTATACTTTGCCATCGTCGTGATTAATCGTATAGAAATATCGATCTACAAATGCTCGTAGATTAAAATCGGGCGCATTTTTGGATATATCATAGGCTTTTCGTATCTGTTTGGGTTTACCGCGCGGAATTAAATCAATAAAAGTCATGCCATCGGCAAAAATTTGGCTTTTCTGAACGTCCGAAAAGAGTTCGCCTAGAGCGTCATCGGGGCTTTTGTGAACAGATACCAACACACCCGTAGCGCTAACCAAAGCAGACTTGAGCTCATTCTCCTTAGGTATTTTGATTGAAACTTTGGGTACTCTGTCTGCCATGTGTCTAAATTATAAGGGTTATGCTTATAACTTTCAATGATTATTCAAAATACTATTGACATTGTGTAAAGCTTATGCTATTATGTACTTAGTCTTGAATAAGACAAACACAAAATTAAAAAGGAATAAGTTGGTATGAATGGCTTCAAACACGACTGTGTTCCAATCAGACAAAACAACGTCTACATGGAATACCCCTTCTAAAAGCAATGCTCCGCATTTTATGCGGAGCGCTTTTTTGATTCGTAAGCCTCGTGGGCCACGTCCAATGTTTCTTCAATCGTCGGATCATGCCAATCATCAATTCTAAGTGACGTATCGAGATGCGTATTATACGTCTGTGAAAATACAACATGTTCCCAGCTAGCCTGTCCATAACCAGTATTAATAGATGGGCTATCATCAATTATCGCAACTGCGTCGTATTTATATTTTGCTGAATCAAAAATAGCTCGATCTATCACCTGACGTCCAAATTCCGGCACAAAGTGTCGGCTCAGCCACGAACGCTTACCTTTGGCGGCAAGCTTATTGAGCATCATAGGTGGCGCCGAGCAAATTACGGGGTCATAACCAGCATCAATAATCCGCTGCCAACCTTCCAGAGCACCCTCGTATACCGGTAAATCATAAAAAAATCGCGGATGGCCTATAACCTCTAGGATATTTTGTTTCTGCTCCGGGTAATCATCCTCCAAGATCCAGTGTAGCTGAGTCACACGAGCAAGATCACGCGGTAATTTACTCAAAATCGCCTCGTTATATCCGGCTATTACGCCGTCCATATCAACTAGTACAGTCTCGCGTTTTCGCTCCATAAACTGTACTATTATCTCATAAAGTAGATATTTTGTAAATGTACCTAAGCTTTGGCAGCACGTTTACGCTGATTGGCGTCAAGGAATCGTTTGCGTAATCGCAAGCTCTTGGGCGTTACTTCTAGTAGTTCGTCGTCGTTCAAAAAATCAATACACTGCTCAAGGCTAAGCTCGGTAAAAGGTGTAAGCTGCACTACTCCGTCACTACTACTTGATCGCATATTAGTCAGGTGTTTAGCCTTGCAGACATTGATTTCCATATCTTCCTGACGGCGATTCAAACCGACTACCATACCGGCATATACATTAGTACCAGGACCAACGTATAGCTCACCGCGAGCCTCGGCCGTCTGGAGCGCATATGGCGTAGTCGTACCAGCTTCAAAAGCAATCAATGCACCATTACGCGTGCTGCTTAGCTTGGCGCCAAGCGGTTGATACCCGTGTGGCAAACTATTCATAATCACAGTACCTTTGGTAGCGGTTAGTAGCTGATTGCGCAGGCCAATCATAGCCCGGGTTGTAATAATATAAGTCTGCCTAGCGGCACCACTTGATGTGGTCTCCTGCGAAATCAACTCGCCCCGACGCACACCCATTTCTTGGCTAATCGTCCCGACAAATTCATTGCCAACTTCAATCATCAGCTCCTCGACCGGCTCCTGCGTCTTGCCATCCTGTTCGATAGTCACAACTTGCGGACGACCAACTTCAAACTCATAACCTTCACGGCGCATCGTCTCAATCAGTACACTAAGGTGTAGCTCTCCACGGCCACTAACAATAAATCCGATACCGTCTTCTTCGACACGAAGAGCCACGTTTGTTTCGAGCTCACGTTTCAACCTATCACCAATCTGACGACTAGTTGTAAATTCACCCTCTTTGCCTTTCATTGGGCCTGTATTTGGCCCCAAATACATACTAAGTGTCGGCGCTTCGACTTCAAGCACAGGCAAAGCCTCGGGATTTTCGCGATCAGCAATAGTTTCACCAATATGTGCCTCACTAATACCAGTAATAGCCACGATATCACCTGCAATTCCCTCAGTGATTTCTTCGCGAGCGAGGCCACGATAGCCAAATAGCTTGTCGACTTGACTCGATACCTTGGTGCCGTCACGCTTCACAAGTGTAACCTGCTGACGAGGCTTAACCACTCCGCGTGACACACGACCAATCGCGTATTTACCCAAAAAAGAATCGTATTGAAGTGACGTAACAAGCAGCTGCAACGTACCGTTTACGTCAACCGATGGTGCCGGTATGTCATTAATTATAGCTTCAAAAATCGGCTCAAAATCAGCATGCTCGCTTGGGTTATCGGGTAGCGCTTTCCACGCTTTACCCTCGCGACCAATCGCATAGTAAGTCGGGTAATGCAGCTGCGATTCATCAACTGCTAGCTCTAAGAATAAATCAGCAATTTCGTCCTCAACCTCAGGGACGCGACGCGATGGCTTATCGATTTTGTTGATAACCACTACTGGTCGTAGGCGAAGTTCAAGCGCCTTACTCAGCACAAATTTAGTCTGTGGCATCGGACCTTCCTGAGCGTCGACAATCAAAATCACGCCGTCGGCCATATTAAGAGTACGCTCTACCTCGCCGCTAAAATCCGCGTGCCCTGGCGTATCAATAATATTAATTTTGTAATCGCCGTGATAAATCGAAGTCTGCTTGGCGGTGATAGTAATACCACGTTCGTGCTCCTGGTCACCACTATCCATGATTAGCGTCTGGCTCATCTCGGCTTGGTTATCACGAAAAGTATTTGATTGTTTGAGCAGCCCATCAACCAACGTTGTCTTGCCGTGGTCAACGTGAGCAATGATTGCAATATTGCGTATATGTTCTTTATTTAGCATAAAATTTAGTCCTTTATGAGGACTTCCTTACCCTAAACTATAACAGATATAGCGCATAAATGCAATCTAGTGTATAATTTTATGAGTCTGCGCGCGTGCTGGAATTGGTAGACAGGCTAGCTTGAGGTGCTAGTGTCCTTCGGGACGTGGAGGTTCAAGTCCTCTCGCGCGCACCATTTCAGAACAAAATTGGAAATTGTCGCCCGAATGGGCGATTTTTTCTATAACTCGTAAAAATTAACACTTCTCAGGGGTGAACCTTTTATTCATATAGCGTCTAACGACTAAGGTTTTGCCCATCAAGCCATGGGTCGATGATTGGCAATACACTCTCTGACTGCATCGCCTTCGTATGATCTGCATCGTCTATTATGGCGGTATTCCAGCCATAGCGTACCAAGTCGTCTTTGTTGTCGACCAGCGGACCGGCTATCTCGACACAAACCTTACCCCACTTCTCACTGTAATCGATATAGTCTTTCGAACCAGCAAATGTCAGTCGCGGCATAGTTAATTTGCTTTGTATGGCCCGATCATCAAAATCCTGTAAATTCTCATATAGAGTCACAAACTGCTTAGTTTGGTCACCGCTCATAGTCACCTCTATCGAATCCCAGTCATATTCATCAGCCTCCCACTCATTGTTTTCTTGATCTGTGTACTGCTGAGTATCTACCTTCGGCGCCGTAGCCATGTCATGCGTTGCCTTGGTAACGGCAAGCATAGCGTGATACGGTCCGTCAATTGGCGGAAAGCCACCCATGATGAGCGCGTTCATCCTATCAGTGCGTATCGCTAGCTGTAGACCGCTTAATGCAAGCCAGGAGTACCCGTAGTAGGCAAACTTTTCAGCCCCAGCAGCATCGGCAATGGCAAGGAAATCTTTAGCGATATTGTCAGGAGTAAGGGTATCTGCTTTGGGGTGTGCCATTACATGGTTTTCGTAATCAAATGCTACGACACGGAAATGATCATTTAAGCCGTCAATGAGTTCGCGCCCAAGACTAGGGTTAACACCCCATTTTCGCATTTCTTCGGCACGCTCGCCCTCGATAGGAACAGGGTTGACTGGCAATAAAATCGTTGAG
The DNA here is from genome assembly GCA_964545515.1 of uncultured Candidatus Saccharibacteria bacterium. Lineage (GTDB taxonomy): Bacteria > Patescibacteriota > Saccharimonadia > Saccharimonadales > Saccharimonadaceae > UBA2112. Next base: position 23,912 of record CAZJFK010000004.1, read on the forward strand.
CCTTCGCCACTGATTTCTACATCAATTTTTGCGCCATCGTGCATAGCGACTTCTAGGTTTGTTCTTTTCATGGTTCTCCTTTATTCTCCCTTAAACTTATATGCGCCTGATTTAACTCGATATATAATTTCGTCCGTTGCGGTAGCCATGTCATTCATGTACGTAACCCAAACATTCATGAGTTCGGGGTGCTTTGACGGCTCGCTTGGTATTGGCTCTGTCGGGAGTGTCTTTAAGAACTTGGGTACTTGCCTTAGTTCAGTAGCTCGCTTGGTTAATAGCGCAATAACCTCACTCCTAGGCAAAAACTCCATAAAAACAATGCCCGTAGAAAACTGGTCAATACTAAACGAGCTTAGTGCCTTGCGGAGTAAGTCTAAAAACTCTGTCCGCCCACTTTTTGTAATAGCGTACTCGGTCTTGGTCGGGCCGAGCTTCTTTTTTGATGTTGATTTTGCTGGTTCGAGTAAGCCCTGTTTTTCGAGCTGGGTAATTGCATGATAGATTGAGCCTGGCTTTACATCTGTCCATGTTTCCACGCGCCATTTCTGAATATCACTCAAAATACGATACCCATGAGCAGGCTGTTTTCTTACTACACTGCCGAGAACCAGAAGTCGCACTACTGACATAGCTCGATAATAACAAATAATATATAACTATTCAAGTTTTAATAGATTATTGGCAAATATCCGTGAAAAGTAAAATTGCACCAAATCGGAACCAAAATGGAAATTGTCGCCCAAATGGGTGATTTTTGTTAACCCACGCACTCGCCTAAAATATAAAATACCGAGTATCTTCAATGGGGATGGCTGCGAAATTTCTGCCAAATTGACACATAAACAGAGATCAGGCCGTATAGCAGACCCAACACGACACCGCAATCAATAATCCCGCGCCATGGCTGGGTAAATTGCGATACAACAACAATAATCAGAGCAACTCCAATCGTCAGCAGCCAGCTACTTATCATTCGCCGCCGCGACTCACCGTAGTAACCGATGCAATATAATGGTGCCAGCCATAAATCTAGCGGACGACCATGCTGATACAAATGCCATATGCGAGTAGCCACCCTAGGTGAAAATTTAAGCTGAAACCCACGATAACCCTCACTGACAAGCATAAATCCTACCCACACAACTAAAATAACCCATTGCCACAGGCTCAAACCGACATCAAAAGCATCAAACACCCTAGGTGTCACCCGAAAAATAGCCCCGCCAAGAATTAGCGTAATACCAACAGCGGCCCATATTGCCCCCAAAGAGCGTTTTGTTGATTGCCGAGTTGCTACCATGATCCTATTATACCCACCTATTCACTCCCCCTGTAAGCATTTTGCTATACTTAGCTACATGAGTACGGCCAAAACAAAAAAAGACGTGAATTATGATTTCAAATACTTCATCAAGACCCTGCCGCGGGCTATTGTCAATGTCTTTACTGGTTGGAATATCCTATGGCACATCACGCTTATAGCGCTGACCGCGGCAATAGTACTCTCTGGTCTAGATTGGTGGTATTTTGTACACACCATCAATATCAAGCCAGCTCTATACTATCCAGCCGTTATACTAGGTGCACTCCTACCTATCTTAGTACCGATAATTCTACTAATAGCTGGTCAAATCAAAAGAAATGGCAAGCTCAAACAAACAGGTTTCATGCTCGGCCAAGCCGCAATTTTAGGTAGTCTAATCAGCTCGACATACAAAGCATTTACCGGTCGCCTACCGCCAGTCATAGGTGGCGATACCAGCGTGGATTTAAGTCACGGATTTAATTTCGGCTTCTGGGAACACGGAATTTTCTGGGGCTGGCCATCATCACATACAACCATAGCTTTTGCGATGGTTCTGGCACTCATCACGCTATACCCCAAAAATAAGATTATCAAAATCTGCGGGCTGCTATACGCTTTCTATATAGGTCTGTCGGTCTCCGTTAGTATCCACTGGTTATCTGAATTTATCGCTGGCGCGATACTGGGCACGGTAATCGGAATAGTTGTCGGAAAAATCTTTAAAGATAAAATACATCGGTAAATATTTCTATATTAAGCTTGCATAGATAATAAAACGCTATTATAATACATACTACTATGATCCCCGCGGATCCTCTACGCGCATAACGTTTGGACGTCCAAACCAATAGCGTTACAGTTATAATAAAATAAACTTGTATTTACTAATCAAAAAATTTAAAACAGATAAGGATTTTGCTATAAATTCAAAGATAACAAATACCAAAGCGTTCAAAAAAACGCTACGCGAATATCTATCGATAATCGTACAAAACTGGTTATACACACTACCTATTACAGTAGCCGTTTCAATTGGAACGATACTTATATTCTATATACCACCGCTGATTATAGCGGAGCTCATCAATCGCGATACGACAGTAGATTTGCAAAACGCTTGGCCACTACTAATATTATTTGGCGCGTCTTGGATGATTGGCGAACTACTATGGCGACTAGACATATATCTAATGATTCGGTTTGAATCAAAAGTTATCCATGAGCTTTATTCCAAATCTATGCACGTCTTGATCAACAAAGAGTTGTCATTCTATGCCAATAGGTTTACCGGTACTATCACCAAAAATATACTGTCTTACGCCAGGCGTTTCGAGAACTTCTTTGACACGCTAATATTTGACGTAGTATCCAACCTAATACCGGCTCTGTTTGCCACGATAGTACTATTTCTAATCTCACCACTTCTATCGCTAGCACTAATCCTCATGCTAGTCATAGGCGGTTTTGTGGTCACGCCACTGGTCAAAAAACGCATGTTACTAGTCAAAGCTCGTGAAGATGCTAATTCCCAGATGGCCGGACATATATCTGATGTTGTAACCAATATAGCCGCCGTAAGAGCATTTGGTGCTGAACGCGCAGAGATTAAAACTCATAACACGCATGTCGATAATTTCGTACAGAAAGCTACTCGTAGCTGGCACTATCAAAACAATCCCATCGACATGGTGGTTTCGCCTATATATGTGGCGACAAACGTCTTAGGGCTAGCGATTGTGCTGATGCTCGGTGTCGACCCCGCCACCAAAGCCACTCTATTTATCGCGTATAGTTATTTTGCCACCGCTACTCGATTCATGTGGTCGTTCAATAGCATATATAGACGACTCGAAGAATCTATCACTGACGCTTCGCTGTTCGTCGAATATACCATGCAGCCACCCAAAGTAATTGATAAACCAGGGGCAAAAAAGCTGCACGTGACGGACGGTCGCATAACGCTGGACAACGTATCATTTACTCATGCCGACAATACCGACACCTTATTTCATAATCTATCGCTCACAATTGAACCTGGTCAAAAAATCGGACTCGTCGGTCACAGTGGCGCCGGTAAATCAACAATTGTCAACCTACTACTCAGATTCATGGATACTGATGGAGGTCAAATACTTATCGACGGCCAAGACATAAGTCATGTCACACAGGAGAGTCTGCATCGCACACTAGCTTTTGTACCCCAGGAACCAATCCTATTTCATCGTACGCTACGTGAAAATATCGCCTATGGCAAACCAGATGCAACCAACGACGAGGTGATTGATGCAGCTGCAAAAGCTAGGGCACTGGAATTCATCGATAAACTCCCTAGTAAATTCGATACGCTTGTCGGTGAGCGAGGAATCAAACTTAGTGGCGGACAACGTCAGCGCATAGCCATAGCCCGAGCCATACTCAAAGACGCACCAATATTGGTACTCGACGAAGCCACGAGTGCTCTCGATAGCGAATCTGAAAAATTAATCCAGGCATCACTTGAAACCCTGATGCAAAATCGAACCAGCATAGTCATCGCACATCGTCTATCAACCATCGCCAAACTTGATCGTATTGTCGTGCTCGAAAACGGTCAGGTTATCGAAGATGGTACGCATGGAGAATTGCTACAACAAAACGGCACTTATGCCAAACTATGGGCACACCAAAGTGGTGGATTTATAGATAAATAATTCCAGAAACATATGCATAAAATTACAAGCCAGCCCCATACACCGAATATGAAACTAGGCGCAAACTTTATTGCATATACATAAATATGGGTATATAGTATCGGAACAACGACACTGAGTCGAGCTCTTTATAGGAAAGGTGTGCTCAAATGACAACTCGCACGCTCAAAACCAAACCGCCCAACAAAAAACTACGTGCGGCATGGATGCGCTTCGGAGACATATTAATGATAAGCGCAGCCGTTCTATCGGTGGTTCTCTTGGCCGCTCTGATGTATTTCATGCAGCTACCAGATCTCGAGTTCCCCCTTAGGGCATACTGGATGCCAGGCATGATTGGTATAGTCGGTATGTTTTTCAGCGGAATATTTATCAAAGTTCTGGCTGATTGGGAGATATAATTCAGCACCCACCTAATCAAAATAGCCCCCGAACTATCGGGGGTTTAAAGTAATTTGATATATTAGCTAACCGCTAGTTGTCGTGCTCAGCGAGCCACTTAGCAGCTTCGTCGTCTTCCATGCCCATGACACTATCAAGTGCTAGACCGCCCAAGACTTTGGCGTCTTCTAAGACATGCATATCTTCGGTCTCGGCAAACTGATCGTCAATTTTATCAGCCAAACCAGTAGCTTCGTCGGGATTATGAAAATCTTCTTCGTCCCACAAACCATCAGTGTGAAATGCAATATTGCCGTCACCACGAGTGTCCTGCGAACCTAAATTAGCATCGCTAGCATTATTTAACAATCGATCGCTAGCGTATTGCCCGCGTATTCCGTCTTCAAATGATATTTGTGTATGTTTTCGTTGTTTCATAATTACATAATAGCATAAGCTTGATATAATGTCAATATGATTATACTAAATAAACTGTTGGCTAATCAATTAATTCTGTTTATTTTTTATCTTTGAGAATCTTATTAATCTCAGCCTGAGTCAAAGGAACCCATGGCGACGCATTAGAATTAGCAGATGCCGCCGCAGGACTATCGCCCTTATTCCACCACCTAGCTCGATATGGTACACCTTGGAACATCACCCTTTGACCTTCTTCATACTCAGTAGTACCCGACCACTTCGGATACTTATCGGATGGTAGCTTAGCCTGCTTAACCGGTCTTTCACCCGGAAGTACTGGCCCTATCAGCTCCCATGGGGTTTGCCAAGCCTGAAGAACTGGATTATCGGGAACGTCACCTTCTGTCCACCACTTAGCCTGATATACGTTGTGATGCCAGACAACTTTAGTGCCCTGAAGATATGTATCTGATTCAGACCAAATCTGATATGGACTGGTCTTAGGGTTATCTACTAAATCCTCTTTGCTTGGTTTATTTTGGCCAATAGTAATATTATCAGCCGTACCTACAATATTGCCACTAAAACCACTGCCGAGAGCGGTCACGAAATCAAATTTATCTTGACGCACGCCACTACATGAATCTGACACGACGACTTTATCTATATAATTCGTCCCGCATTCTACATCACGGTTTGCAGACCACATAGATACGCGTCCTATACCGTTATCATGAGCAAAGCGATTAATCCTTTTTGCGTCACCAATAGTAAATACCTCATTCTTATTATTAGTCTGCCCAATCATAGGCGTTACGCCAATTTTTCTCCATAAAGATCGGTCATTTAGGTACGTACCAGCTTGATCATATAAAATACCCAATTGACGCTTTGTATTTTCTAGCGCAGCAATACTCACAGTGGATATGTCCCTATTCCCCATCTCGCTGCTCGTATAATTCATCGCCATAATATTCACACCAGCAATATCGACACCAGCTCTCAAAAGTTCTGTTATCGCATCTGTGCCATGCTTATTTAAACCTACGGATGTAACAGGAAGTGTTAGCCATACTGCAAGTGGTTTTTTAAGAGCACGTCTATCAGATTGTAACTCCGCAATAGCCTTTGCTCGTCGAGCATTAACAACTAAATCCTCTAAATTGTCATTTTCTAAATCAAGATCGATTGTACCGATATTGTAGCGCTCAACAACTTTTTTATATGCCCCTACAAGTTTCGAATGATTAGTACATACAGTGGCAAGTTCATCATTATTCAACCCACCAAATGATATCGCTATACTGCCGCCCTGTTGCCTAAGCCTGGCTATCCTCCTATCTAGGTCCAAGCTATCCGACGCCTCATTTAATGAATACGCCGCGCCCCAAGATGGACTACACCCATCCTTTGGCGCAGCCACGATAAACGATAATATAGCATCTTTCTGGTTTAGCCCACCTAATTGTTCAAAAGAAAACTGCGGAGTTGCCGTAACATCAACATAAGGTGCAGACCAAGGCTTGTCCGACTTCACTAACGGATCAAGACGTAACTCACGCCAGCTAAATAAACCGACCGCAACACCACCAGCAACAATGACTATCGCCAGTATAACCCGCCAGGGAGAGAGCCTCCGGGTTTTAGTGGCCCTATGCTTCACCCTAGAGGTCATAATACCTGTTCCTGCAATTCTTGGTCATAATTAATTCCAAGTGGAAGATGTCTGTCTGTGTCTCCATGATACAAAACAGCGCGCCAATTCAATGTATGATCCTGCTGCTTAACTGCTGCGACAGATGACGCCGCCGGTTTAATATCGACATACATCCAGTCCGTTAAACCATGCCACAAATCAACTGTTGCATCTACTATACCGATATACGAAACGAAAGCCCAAGACGCAACAATAGCATTAAAGGCCGCGAACGCTGCATTTGCCCAGTTGCCTGCGCTATAATCACGCAAACATGTAAATACAGCAAAAGCGATAATTGCAATTGGTAATGCTACGTACATGAGAGGTGCAATAGTACGATTTTTTACCTTGGGAGTACGAGCAAACGGAATCTTCTTGCCAGTAATAGCCTGTTGCAATGATTTCAATACTCCTGCCAAATTAACGGGTAATAATATTAGATTGAAACCATATATACGAAAAACATCAGAACGCTTGTATCCACAATAACGTAGGTCGCTCGCCATGGCCAAGAAATAAGGTAGAGCCGCCATCAGAACAAACGGACTGAGCAAACGACTGTCATACGGATACGCTAGTATAAAAACTAGACCAAAGCTCGCCCAAGCAATAGAAGTCATGTAGTTGGTGCGTAGCAAGAGTTCTATATAAGATACTGGCTCATGAAGACGCTTGTGCTCACGGTGGCGGCCTAGTAATTTAGGCATAATCAAAAGACCACCATTAGCCCATCTACGACGCTGAACAATTAATGATCCGAAGTCCGGAGGAGTGGCACTGTAGCTCAGACGCTCTGGATAATTAACTAGCTTCCACCCTCTTGACGCCAAGTCAACACTAGATTCAGTATCTTCAATAACTGTCCTGTCCTGCACAAATCTCTTAACCTCAAAACCACCTACCCATTCTCGTTCAACAATATCGTTCAGTGCATCCTTTCGTATTATCGCATTGGCACCTACCCAAAAAGTGGCATTATAGTAAGTTTTACCCTGATGTAGAATATGTTGCAGGTCAGTAGTAGCCCCAGCCAATCTCTCAATCCTACTTAGCGCACCGCGAAATGAAGAATATGGAGTCTGGACAACTGCAACTTTTTCATTACCGGGACGCATTGCATAATAAACAAGCCTCAAGCAATAATCACGCAAAAGCACAGAGTCTGCATCAAGTGTTAGTACAAAATCACTATCCGGAATTATTAAATCCGCCTTATGACGTTTAGTTATAGGCACCAAAACTGGACCCTCGGGAGTAGACTGTTGGTAGTATTTTCCACCCATTAAGCCTATATAGGCGTTAATATTCATCGCTTTATTTGCCTCGTGTGATAGAGATGCGTACCTCTTACGTTCAAATACATCCAATTGCGCAGTGAATATCCAAGCCAAGCGACGATACAAACTAAGGGCGCGAAAATGCGACAAACCGCTTTTCTCTTCGGCAGAAGCATTTAACGCGTCAGCTGTAAGACTTAGCTCATCAGCTAATGCACGAAAAACCTGGTCCGCAAAGAATATATCTACATGATCATTGATCTCGACTGCATCAGCCTGTCTATTCAACCATTCAGCTGCCCAAATATATTCACGGGATAATTTACGTACTTGAGCAGGACTCAACTTCTTAGCCGGTTTCGATTCAAAATCAGACAACAGTGCGTTAAATCTTTTTGAAGGAGTGCTTAGAAGTTTTTCTATTTTACGGCCAATTTGCCTAGTCTGATCCAGGCGTTTAGTGGCGTCTGCATTTGCCGGATGAGGGTTGTCGTCCATCAGCAAAACAATACGCATCGACGGGTACTCTTGTAAAGCCGCACTAAGTAAAGTCTTATATATGACGTCAGGCTCTTCGTTATAAGATGGCACCAAAGCTGTAATTGAAGGCTGCTTAGTACTAAAATAGCTCTCTAATTTAGCCCGAGGTGGCCGAACATGCTTACTAAAACGCTGAAACGCACCTTGACGTGCGACGAGATACATTAAGGCGGAGAATGTCAACAATGTCATGACAATAAGGTAACCTATTGACTCCAAAGTAAAACGATAAGTATGGGGACCCTCATAAAATTCACGCATAATTGTTGAGACAACATAAGCCATCCAAAATAAAATGGTGACTATTATTGCTATTCGACTAAGGGCTATCTTTCGAACAGAGGGCACTTCATGAACAATGCCAAGCGGAGTCGTATCACGCTCAGTTCCCCATTGTTGACGTAGATTACTTTGTTTCTTTCGATAAACCTTAGATTTCTCAATCTCGGCTCTCTTCATTAACTCGCAAATTATAGCATATATTTTATAATCTGTCTATACTCTTTTCATAAACTCTGTAATTCCAGAATATATAGTCTCAACCTAATCTAGCTCTTATTGACAGGAGGCGCATAACCCCAATATGTCAAGCTGGTGAGTCTTTATAATAAATCCTTTATTTAGAGCTAGTCTTTCTATGCGCTTTTCTAGGGCAGAGTCATCATCGGTGGCTACGGTTCGACCACATTTCGCACAACTAACATGGTGATGATGGTGACTAAATTCGTCACTCAATTCCAGTTTGTATTTCCAGCCAATCTGTAAACGCTGCACAACACCTAGCTCTTCAAATAACGATACGGTTCGGTACACGCTAGCACGATCAATATCAGGAGAGCAGGCCGCGATGAGATCATGCATCGAGAGCGGACCCTTGCCGCTACCTAGGGCGCTAAATACCGCACGGCGAGCGGCCGTCAAGCTGTATTTGCGCAAGCGCAGCAGTTTTTGCAATTTATCAACTGAATCTGACATGTTGCAATATTACACAAATTGCGACAAATTTGCAATAATTCATGCAGGCGTTTACGATAGCTCTATGATTATTTTGTTTTTGACGATTCTAGCAGCTCTCGGCGCGCTGTTAGGAGGTTACGTCGCAATACGCAGCCGAAACAAATTACAAATTGCAATGGCCATCACATCGGGGTTAGTTCTGGGACTTGTCGCTTTTGACCTGCTACCCGAAGTGTTTGAAGGAGCAGAATCATCTGGGCTCGATACTACTTGGGCGATGGTACTATTTGTCATTGGATTTCTGACATTTCACGCAATCGAAAAATTCGTCATCGTTCATGAAGCAGACGAAGCATCATACAAATCCCACAAACACCCGAACCTAGGAGTAGCTCGAGCCCTAGCCCTAGGAGCACATAGTTTTATGGACGGCCTCAGTATCGGAGTAGCTTTCCAAATCAGCCCAGAAGTGGGCTACGTAGTGGCGCTTGCCGTCATCGGCCACCGTTTCGCAGATGGGTTTGATACTACTAGTTTCATGATTTTCCACGGCAACAAGATGAAACAAATCCAACAACTATTACTAATTGTTGTAGCTATGCCGATAGTCGGTGGACTAGTGAGTTTACTTATCGACCTACCCGAATCAGTCCTGACTCTATACCTAGGATTCTTTGCCGGAGTACTGATGTACATAGCAGCCAGCAATATCTTGCCACAAGCTCATGGCAAAAAATCAGGGGCGCTTAGCCTTCTCCTAACCATTCTCGGTGCGGCAGCTATGCTAGTAATCGCACATTACGCCGGCTAAATAGCGTATAATATAGGCATGGAACCACGAGTTACAATGCCACTAGATTTAGTATTTGTCCGTCACGCTCAAAGTGAGGCAAATGTAATCCAAAAAGCCGACAAGGACGGTCTAGTCCATGAGCATAGCAAAGAAGTGACTAATCGACCCGACTGGCAACAGCGCCTATCAAAGCTCGGCATCGAACAAGCACAGCAAGCTCGCGAGTGGATAGACACGAATCTAGGAGGCGTTGCCCTGTTCGACTACGGCTACGTATCAACATTTCTAAGAACACGCGAAACAGCCGGCCATCTAGGCACGCCTGCAAATGGCTGGGCATTAGAGGATCGTATTGTCGAGCGAAATTGGGGTATATTTGGCACTCTGTCTCGCGAAGAACGCGATCGCAAATACAAAGAAACCGTCAAAATGCGCGCTCAATCACCCTGGTTTGTCAAACTCGATGGCGGTGAAAGTTTATACGACGTACGGCTGCGCTGGCGCGACATGCAAGAATCCCTACTACGTGGTCATAGCAACGACCGAATACTGCTAGTAACTCATGGCGATTTCATGTCGGCCGCTAGATATGACATCGAACGACAGACACCAGAAGAATTTGATGCTATCCAAAAAGATGAAACCCAGGATCTATGGAATTGCACGATTATACATTATTCGCGCGTCAATCCAGACGATCCATCTGATATACGCCCCAGAATCAGCTGGCGTCGCATGACGTATCCTACCGACGAGACCAAATCACCATTTGGCGGTGAATGGGTGTCGATGGAACGGCGTAGATACTACTCAGACGACCAACTCCTATCTCAAATAGACGATTTGGCATTACCGCTCATACCCGACAGTGACTACGACAGGAAACGACCTATGAAAAAACGCGGTAAGAATCGTATTTCGAGATTTTTAAATAAAATTTTTGTGTAGAGTTTTCAAAAGATATGCTATATAATAAGCATTAGCATGAATAGTGATATCCTATTGGGGTTAAATAGTTTCGCTGGCAAAAATGCTTTTGTCGACAACGTCGCTATTTTCTTTGCGGTTTACGCTATATATGTAATCGGTGCCGTATTTATCGTATGGGTGCTACTCGAAGCTAAATCCAAAAAATGGCGACCTATCGCTCTGTCTTTCCTAAATATAGTGCTCGTGGGATTGGCGGCCCTACTACTACACAAATTAGTTCCCGAAGCTAGACCTTTCTCGGTCCACAATATCAATCTACTAATTACCCATTCTAGCGGTGAATCATTCCCAAGCGACCACACCGCCCTAACTGCCGTACTGAGTCTAAGTATTCTAGTATTTGCCAGCCCTAAGTGGCGCCAGTTAGGCGGATGGCTATTTGCGACCACTATACTTGTTGGTTTTTCACGAGTCTTTGTAGGAGTTCACTACCCACTAGACATCACCGCCTCTATCGTCATAGCACTAGTTGCGACCGTAATCGTTTATTATCTCGGAAAATACTTCTCGGCAAAGCCAATTAAACGCAAACTACCTCGTAGGTCTAGCGCGAAATCCTAATCATCTATAACTCGACGTATGGTCGGAGCAATTGATGTCAGCTGCGTGTAACTGAATAAACCGTATTTGGTTTGCCTAGATTCAACCGATGATTCACTACCGGTATCATCACTAATTACCGTTACTTCATCACCAACTTTGGCATGGGTTTTGTCTAGATTAATAATAGTATGGTTCATGCAAACCCGCCCGACAATAGACGCACTTTGGCCACCAACACTTACCGAGCCTTGATTACTCAGACTACGATCAACGCCCTCGTAATAACCCATCGGCAGCACTCCAATTTGCATGGCCTTAGGCGCACTAAAAGTATAGTTATAACTCACCTTATCGCCTTTTTGTAGATCCGTAACCTTAGTAATAACCGAGGTTAATTTCAAAACTGGTCGCAAACCCTGCAACTGCTTATGCCATTTACTATTAGCCGTAAAAGGATTTATACCGTATAACCCAATACCAATACGAGCAGCATTGGCATATTTTGATTTAGCTCGCACACTGCCAGCCGATTGTGCTATATGTATATATTTAGGCTCTATACCCATGTCAAGCACCTTAGACACCACTCCATCGAACACTTTCGTAGCATTGGCAACACTACGAACATCATCGCCATCGCTATCCGCCAAATGGCTCATCAAACTCACTAAACTTAGATTTTTATGATTTTGAATAGCATCAATCAAGCCGTCAATATCGTCAGGGCTTACTCCATAACGATTCATACCAGTATTCACTTCAATACTCAGGCTAAATTTACGCCCGCTCCTAGCAAAAGCTTCGACCGTCGCCATATCTTGAACGGAATATACAGTCCTACGAGTATTGATATGAGTGATATTACGAACATCCGTCTGCCCCAGCACCAATACCACCTGGCTGGGGTTGGTATTATGCACAGCCAAAGCCTCAAAATATTCATTTACAGCAACAAGCGGCGGATTCCTATCCCTCAAAATCGTTACAATTTCAGCGAGACCATGCCCATAGGCATTTGCTTTGAGCACCGGTATGACGTCAAGGCCGCTAATCCGATGAAACAAATCAAAATTATTCAGTAATGCACTGCGATTTAAATGGACAACATTAAATGCTTCAGTCCGCCTATAAGATCGCCAAATCAGGCTATTAATTGAAGATTTTAGCGACATATTATAATTATACTCTATATATCACTAGCCAAAATATCGGGCTTGCGATCAGCCAAATCAAGTATCATTTCGCCAAACAGGGAATTTGCCCAGCCAAACCACGGACGAGAATAGTTATCAGAGTTATCAACATCTACGGCTTCGTGCATAAATAGCGTACCGGCATCTGTATTACACAAGTTTCGTAAACACTCGCGTATCTCACGGTCATCATTACTTGTCATAATACGCATTATAGTACCAATTGGCCAAGCCATGTCAAACTCGCCAACATGCGGGCTAGCAATACCCTCGGACTGCGTGCCCGCAACCCAATATGGATTATCTGGACTCAAAATAAATTTACGCGTCGCCTGATATTTTGGAGTTTCAGCATATGTATATCCTAAGTACGGCAAGCTAAGTAAGCTTGGCACGTTGGGGTCGTCCATCAAAATTTGCCCACCGCGCCCATCGACTTCATATGCATACATATCACCATATTTTTCGTGCTTTATGACTCCATATCGCTTAATACCATCGTCAATCTCGTGTGCTGTCGATAGAAATTCATGAGCCAACCTTGTTTCGCGTATGCCATATAGCACTCTTGCCATGCCCGTCATGGCAACCACTGCCATGGCATTGGCCGGTACTAGAAACGGCATCAATGACTCGTCATCGGACGGCCGAAAAAGAGTACGACTCATACCTGTTTCACTGCCCGGATGACCATATCCACGATTTTGTACGGCCGGAAATGGTTCGCCATTTGGCATCAAAGCACGATGTAAATTATGCCTAGTATCTTTGTCGAGAGTTTGTTGCTCGGAACGTATAACATCAAGTGCCGTCACCGAAGCCTCCAACCAATGATTGTCAAATGGTCTTAAATCACCTGTCTGTTTATGATATTTATCCGATAGATCAAAGAACGCCGCCAAACTATCCAGTTCGTATTTACGCTCCCATACAGCCGGATGCCACTCATCACCAGCCGCCCAATGAGGGGTCCTAGGTGGATTTTCGACATACGGATCAACAAACGCATTAGCATATGGATCAACTAATATAGAA